>CAUYXS010000045.1:0-9231 GCA_963577205.1 Dehalococcoidia bacterium
CGTCGTGGCGCCACGACGTCACCCATGAGCATATGGAACGTCTCGTCGGCTGCCGCTGCGTCCTCGGCCGAAACCCGCAAGAGCGTCCTGGCCGCCGGGTCCATGGTGGTCTCCCACAGCTGATCGGCGTTCATTTCGCCCAGCCCCTTGTAGCGCTGGAGGCTGACGCCCTGGCGCTCGGCCTGGCGCTCAAGCACGGCGCGGAGTTCATACCATGGGACCTTGGTGGCGACCTCATTGTCGCGCTTGACGACGGAGTAGGTGCGGCCGTTGATCCACGCGCCCACGGGGCCGAAGTGCTGCAGTGCACGGTGAGCGGCGGGCGATTCAAAGAACAACTTCAGGTCGATGGTGCCGTGGCCTTCCACCGCAATGTGGTAGAGGTTCTTACTTTTGTTGATCCTGGGAGTAACGAGGTACCCGGACTCCTCCAGCCACGTTACGACCGCCTCCACAGTTTCCGCGCCCTTGAACTCAAGGCGGTAGCGCTTGCGTTCGGCGCCCCGCAAGAGCGTGCCGACGAGGCCGGGAGCGATCCCCAGCACGCCAAGAGACGCGGCCCAAGCCTGGAACTCGCCCAACCCGCGCACCAGGCCCTGGAGCTCTGGGCCGGCCAAGTCCATCTTGCCATCGCTGGAGTGGACGGCGATGCGGCCGTAGAGCTGCTTGGCCATCCAGGTATCCTTGGCGCC
This sequence comes from Dehalococcoidia bacterium, assembly GCA_963577205.1. Classification (GTDB taxonomy): domain Bacteria; phylum Chloroflexota; class Dehalococcoidia; order Lucifugimonadales; family Australimonadaceae; genus CAUYXS01. The sequence continues at coordinate 693 of CAUYXS010000045.1, forward strand.
TTCATCGAACTGGTAGGCGGACGTGCGCCCTCGGGCCGTGCGATAGAGCGGCGGCTGGGCGATGTAGAGGTGGCCTTGGTCGATGAGAGGCCGCATGTTGCGGAAGAAGAAAGTGAGCAGCAGCGTCCGGATGTGGGCACCATCGACGTCGGCGTCGGTCATGATAATGACCGTGTGGTAACGGAGCTTCGCAAGATTGAAGTCTTCGCCCAGGCCCGCCCCCAGCGCCGTGATGAGCGCCCGAATCTCTTCGTGGGCCAGCATGCGGTCGGGCCGAGCCTTTTCGACGTTGAGAATTTTGCCCCGCAGCGGCAAGATGGCCTGGGTGCGCCGTTCGCGGCCCATTTTGGCCGACCCACCCGCCGACTCGCCCTCAACGATGAAAATCTCGGAGAACTGAGGGTCGCGCTCGGAGCAATCGGCCAGCTTGCCAGGGAGGGAGCCTCCGTCCATGGCGTTCTTGCGGATGACCAGGTCGCGAGCCTTGCGGGCCGCGTCCCGGGCGCGCTGCGCGGTCATGCACTTCTCGACGATGCGTACCGCCTCTCGAGGGTTTTCCTCGAGGTAGAACTCAAGGGCTTGCACGGTGGCTTGCTCCACCTGAGTCTTCGTCTCGGCGTTGCCCAGCTTGCCCTTGGTCTGACCCTCGAACTGTGGGTCTTCGAGACGGACGCTGACGACGCAGGTGAGCCCCTCACGGACGTCGTCGCCTGAAAGATTGGGTGCTTCGTCGCGCAGGAGCTTATTCTTGCGCGCGTAGTTGTTGATGCCGCGAGTTAGCGCTGCGCGGAAGCCGATGAGGTGCGTGCCGCCGTCGATGGTGTTGATGCAATTGGCAAAGGCCAGCGTAGTCTCGTAGAAGCCACCGTTGTACTGGAGGCCGACCTCGACCATGGTCCCGTCCACCTCGCGCTCGAAGTAAAACGGGTCGTCTTGGAGAACCTCACGGTTGTGGTTGAGGTGGCGGACGAAGGAGGAAATGCCGCCCTCGAAGAGGAAGGATTTGTCGTCTTCGGGGCGACGCTCCGACCGCAGGGAGATCAAAATACTCTTGTTGAGGAACGCCATCTCGCGGAAGCGTTGCAAGAGCGTGTCCTGCTCGTAGGCGGCGGCCCCGAAGATCGCGGAGTCGCGGAGGAAGGTGACGGTGGTCCCGGTGCGGTCTCGCTCGTCGTCCTCCAAAGGGCCTTCGTCAACGATATCGCTCTGGGGAATGCCGCGGCGATACTCCTGCGAGTACAGGCGCCCGCCTCGCCGGACCTCGGTCCGCATCCACTCCGAAAGGCCGTTGACGACGGACGCACCGACGCCGTGCAGGCCGCCGGAGACTTTGTAGGCGCCGCCGCCGAACTTCCCGCCGGCGTGCAGCGTGGTCATGATGGTCTCAAGGGCTGACTTGCCCGTGGCCTGGTGCGTGTCGACGGGGATGCCGCGGCCGTTGTCGCTGACGCGCACGGAGCCGTCAGCGAGCAACTCGACGACGACGCGGTCACAGTAGCCGGCCATGGCCTCATCGATGGCGTTGTCGACGATCTCGTAGACGAGGTGGTGCAGCCCGCGGTGGTCGGTGCTGCCGATGTACATCCCTGGGCGCTTGCGGACCGCCTCTAAGCCTTCCAACACTTGGATGTCGGAGGCGGTGTAGGCTTCTCCCTCCACCTTGGCGGCCTTCACGGCGCGCGGGGCCTTGGCGGTCTCAGGTTGAGGAAGTACGTCGGACTTACCCTTCTTGTCGGCAACCATGGGGTTATCAATCGCTCCTGTGCGCTCCCGGAGGGGCGCTGAGACGTGCCGGAGGAAAGGAGGGCTCGCGCGGAGCCCTGCCGCTCCACCTTGCAAATGACGGCTCCAACGCACCGTTATGTGCTGCACGAATTATACAATGGTGCAGAAAATTGGTCAAACGGCTAGAACTCGGCCCAAAAGCAAGCACAGCATATGGTGTAAATGTGCCCGCCGTGCAAGGTGCCCTTGACGCCACTCGGGGGATGGCGGCACCATTCCAAGGCGCCACTGCCTGGCGCTCACCCTGTTGGCGGAGCCTTGGAGCCCCCTTGTCTGTCCCTGACGTCACCGCTACCACTATCGCCATTGACGGTCCTGTCGCCTCCGGAAAGACCACCGTCGGCCGGGCGCTCGCCCGCCGCATGGGCTACCGGTTCGTCGATACGGGGCTCATGTACCGGGCGGTGACAGTTGAGGTGCTCGCGCGGGGCGTACGGCCGGACGACGCCGATGCGGTGAGTGCCATCGCGGAGACCATCGCCATCCAGATCGAGGATGACGGGGAGCAGGTCACAGTGGACGGACGCCTGGTGACGGCGGAGTTGCGTTCGGAGAGCGTCGGCTGGGGCGTATCGTTTGTCGCGCGCGCACCTCGTGTACGCCGTGCCCTGGTCGCGAGACAGCGTGAAATGGCGGCGGGCGGCGGTGTGGTGATGGTCGGGCGCGACATCGGAACGGTCGTGCTGCCGAGCGCAACGAAGATGTACCTGCACGCCTCGCCGGAGGTCAGGGCCGAGAGGCGGCGTGCGGAGCTCGCGGCCTCGGGGAGCGGCGTTTCCGAACGGGACGTGCGCGCGGAGCTGGAGTTGCGCGATACCCTGGACAGCGAGCGTGGCGATTCGCCGCTGCGTACTGCACAGGATGCAGTGGTGATCGATACCGAAGGTCTGGGGGTCGAGAGCGTGGTCGACAGGATTGTGGAGGCGCTGGCGGGATGATCGCCGACTTTTGGTACAAGCTGGGCCGCGTCGCCGCGCGCATCATGCTGCCGACCTTCGGCCGAGTCGAGATCACCGGCGTGGAGAACGTGCCGCTCACCGGAGCCGTAGTCGTGGCTGCGAACCACCAGAGCAACGCCGATCCCGCACTGATGGTTCTGGCCATGCGCCGTCCCCTCTGGTTCATGGCGAAGCGGGGAATCTTCCGGAGCTTCCCGGTCAACTACCTTCTGCGGAAGCTTCATGCCTTTCCTGTCGACCGCGATGGCCGCGACGTCGACGCTGTGCGCTGGGCTCTGGAGCAGCTGAAACAGGACCGCATGGTGCTGATCTTCCCGGAAGCAACTCGCCGTCCCGGGGGTCTGGGCAAAGGCACGGATGGGCTCACCTATCTCGCGGCACGGAGCCGGGCCACCGTCGTGCCGGTAGGTATCACCGGCACGGAGCGAATCAAAGGGTTCGGCCGAGTTGCCTTCCCCTTCTGCCACATGCAGGTGCGGATAGGTGAGCCGTTCCACCTGCGCGCCATCGACGGACGGATACCGCATGAGGCGCTGAGCGCGATGACGGATACGGTTATGGAGCGGATCGCGGTGTTGCTTCCTCCCGAGTATCGGGGCGTCTACGCCGACCGCGTGACCACACCCGCGCCTTAGCCCGATGCTATAATTCCGCCCGGCCGGGGAGCGGCGCGAGCCCCGGTAACATCAAGCAGGCCGGCCGGTTCGACCAGCCGCAGCGACCGTGGCATGATCGCCTCCCGGGGTGGGCCGGGTTGCTCGCGCGAGGAGGGGACAAGTGGCGACGACGACCGGTGGCAAGATGGTGTACGGCCTTATTGAAGGCAGCGCCGATATGGTGTCGCTGCTCGGCTCCAAGGGGGCCCACGCCAGTGAGATGGCCCGCAACGGCGTCCCCGTCCCTCCTGGCTTCGTCATCACGACCGAGGCCTGCCGCGAGTACCTCCGGTTGCACCACCTCCCCGAGGGCTTGTGGGAGTCGATCGTCGTCCACGTCCACGCCCTAGAGAAAGAAACGGGAAGGCGGTTCGGTGACGCCGCGGAGCCCTTGGTGGTGTCGGTCCGCTCCGGGGCTGCCGTCTCCATGCCGGGGATGATGGACACCATCCTCAACATGGGCGTGACCGATGACACCTGGCGCGGGCTCGCGGCCATGATGGGCGACGAGCGACCAGCCCTCGATGCGTACCGCCGCTTCGTCCAGGGCTTCGGCAGCGTCGTTCTTGGCATCGACCGGCGCCGCTTCGAATCGCTGCTAGACGAGGCCAAGGCCCAGCGGGGGCTCACTTTCGACTACGAGCTCGACCCCAGCGCTCTGACGGACCTCGTCGAGCGCTACAAGGGCGTGGTCCGCGAAGCGGCCGGCGCCGAGCTCCCCCAAGATCCGTGGGACCTGCTCCGGCAGGCGGTGGAGGCGGTCTTCATCTCATGGAACAACCCGAGGGCAAATACCTACCGGGACTTCCACGGCATCCCCCACGACCTCGGGACGGGGTGCACCATCATGGCGATGGTGTTCGGGAACCTCGGCCTTGATAGCGGCACCGGGGTCCTCTTCACGCGCAGTCCCGCCACGGGCGAGAAGATGCTCTACGGCGAATTCCTGACCAACGCCCAGGGCGAAGACGTCGTGGCAGGGGTGCGCACACCGGCCCCCATCGCACAGCTCGCCAGGGACATGCCGGAGGTCTATACGCAACTTGAGGGCACTGCCCGCAAGCTGGAAGCGCACTATCGCGAAGTCCAGGACATCGAATTCACCGTCGAGCGGAGCAAGCTCTACATTCTCCAAACGCGCACGGCCAAACGGACTGCACTGGCCGCGGTGAAGATTGCAGTGGACTTCGTGGGTGAAGAGGTCCTCAGCCGAAAGGAAGCCCTCGGCAGGATCGGCGCGGAGAACGTGCCGCAGATTCTGCTACCCCGCTTCGAGGAGAAGGCGAAGGCCAAAGCGGTGAGCGACGGGCGCCTCTTCGCCGAGGGCGGGGGCGGCTCGCCTGGCGCCGCCAGCGGCATCCTCGCCATGGATCCCGACCGCGCCGTTGAGCTGGCCGCCTCCGGACGAAATGTGATCTTGGTCCGTGCCGAGACGAGCCCGGACGACGTCCACGGCATCATGAAGGCGAGGGGCGTCCTGACCGCCCGTGGCGGTATGACGAGCCACGCGGCCGTGGTAACGCGAGGACTTGGAAAGGCGGCCGTGGTCGGTTGCGAGGAACTGTCCTTCGACGGTGGCACAGTGAGCGCGCGGGGGACAGTGCTCCATGAGGGAGATGTCATCAGCATCGACGGAGCCTCCGGCGAGGTGTTCGTTGGCGAGATCGAGACCCGGATGCCATTTCCGGCCGAGCTGGCCGAACTGACAACGCTGCTGGGCTGGGCAGACGCCGAGAGCCGGCTGCAGGTCTGGGCCAACGCCGACACCCCCGAACAGGCCAAAGATGCCCTTGAGTTCGGCGCGCAGGGCATCGGCCTGTGCCGCACAGAGCACATGTTCTTTGACCCCACGCGGCTTCCCCACGTCCAGCGCATGCTAGCCGCGGGGCCCGAGGCCTCGCGGACCGAGCGCCAAATGGAGACGCTGCGAGAGCAACTGGCGCAGGCGCCCGCCTCGGAGCGCGAGAGCCTGCGCACCCGGCTTGCCGACGCGGAGACGCACGTCCGCGAGTCCGAGCAGGTGCGCGTCTTTCAGGAAGAGCTCGGCCGGCTCGGTGAGTTCCAGACGGCGGACTTCTACGGCATCCTCAAGGTCATGGAGGGCATGCCGGTGGTCATTCGCCTGATGGATGCGCCCCTGCACGAGTTCCTGCCTGACGATGAGTCGCTACGCGAGTCGAACCCCATGCTGGGACACCGGGGCATGCGCGTTGGGCTGACGATGCCCGAGGTCTACGAGATGCAGGTGCGCTCCATCTTCACTGCCGCCGCCCGGCTGACTAAGGAGGGCGTGTCGGTGAAGCCGGAGGTGATGATCCCCATCGTCTCCCATGTCAACGAGCTGCGGTGGCTCCATCCGAGGCTGGCCAGAGTGATTACCGAGACGCTGGCCGCCGAAGGCGCTGCCGTACCGTACAAGTTTGGCACGATGATCGAGGTGCCGCGCGCTGCGTTGACGGCCGCGGAGATCGCGGGCGAGGCTGAATTCTTCAGTTTTGGATCCAACGACCTGACGCAGATGACCTTCGCCTACAGCCGTGACGACGCCGAGCAGAAGTTTCTCCGCCAGTACGTGAAAGAGGAGGTGCTGCCGTGGAACCCCTTCGATAGCTTGGACATCACGGGCGTCGGCAGGCTCATGCGCATCGCGACCGAGGAGGGCCGCGCGGTCAACCCCGGTCTCGTTGTTGGCATTTGCGGTGAGCACGGCGGTGACCCGCGGTCCGTGGCGTTTTGCCACGAGCTCGGCCTAAACTATGTTTCGTGCTCGCCGTTTCGGGTGCCCGGGGCCCGTCTCGCCGCAGCGCAAAGCGCGCTGGGCCAGTTGAAGCCCGGGGCGGAGTAGCGGGCCTGAGCCCGGCATCGTGCTCCTCATGACGCAGGCGATATGAGAACCCAGAGCGATCCTCGCGAGTACGTCCTTCGCACCGCGAAGGACAATGACGTCAAGTTCATCCGGCTGTGGTTCACCGACATCCTCGGCCATCTGAAAGGCTTTGCCATCACCGTGGCGGAGTTGGAAGGCGCGCTGGAGCACGGTATGGCCTTTGACGGCTCGGCTGTCGAAGGGTTCGCCCGAGTCGAAGAGAGCGACATGGTCGCCTGGCCGGACCCGACCACCTTCTCGGTGCTGCCGTGGCGGCCGCGCCAGAATGCCGTCGCCCGTATGTTCTGCGATGTGACGTTACCTAGCGGTGAGCCCTTCGAGGGAGACCCACGCTACGTACTGAAGCGAGCCTTGGAGCGCGCGGCGGGCATGGGCTACACGTTTATGGTCGGCCCGGAGATGGAACACTTCTACTTCAAGAGCTCGAGCGAGCCCCAGCCGCTCGATGAGGGTGGCTACTTCGACTTCACTCCCCTGGATACCGCCACCGACCTACGCCGTGACACGGTGCTGACGCTGGAGGAAATGGGAATTCCCGTCGAGTACAGCCACCACGAAGCGGCCTCGAGCCAGCACGAGATCGACCTCCGCCATACCGACGCGTTGACCATGGCCGACTCGGTCATGACTCACCGCCAGGTGGTCAAGGAGGTGGCAATGCGCGCCGGCGTCTACGCGACCTTCATGCCCAAGCCGCTGGCCGGCCAGAACGGCAACGGCATGCACGTCAACCAATCGTTGTTCAAGGGCGATGACAACGCCTTCTACGCCGCGGACGACCCACACCACCTGAGCGACGTCGGCCATCGCTACATCGCCGGTCTCCTGCGCCATGCGCCCGAGATCAGCATCGTCTGCGCGCAGTGGGTGAACTCCTACAAGCGCCTTGTGTCCGGTTTCGAGGCGCCGACCTCCGTGTCCTGGGCCGCCGTCAACCGCGCTGACCTGGTGCGCGTGCCCGCCTACCGTCCCGGCAAAGAAGCCTCGACCCGCGTCGAGTTCCGCCTGCCCGATCCCACCTGCAATCCCTACCTGGCCTTCGCTGCGATGCTGACGGCGGGGCTGGAGGGCGTGGCGGAGGGCTACGCGCATGTGCCCCCGGCTGCATCCGGCATGAACCGCATCTCCGCGGAAGAACGCGAGCGCCTGGGCATCGTAGCGCTGCCCGGCAGCCTCCATGAGGCCATCGAGGCCGCCAAAGGGAGCGAGGTGCTTCGCCGAGCGCTCGGCGACCACACGCTTCAGAGCCTGCTCGAGAACAAACACATCGAGTGGGACAGTTACCGAGCGGCCGTCACCGACTACGAGATCAAGCGTTACCTGCCCATTCTCTAGTGATCACGGTGCCGCCCCGCGGCGGTCAACGGCCGTTGACCGCTACCGGTGATGCCTCTTATCCTCCCGCGAGGAAAAACTACAAAGGGAGAGACAATGGCGACGAGACAAGAGTTGCAGGGCGTCACTGACGAATCGACCAGCCGCGAGGTGGTTGCCGGTGGGATTCGCATTCACTACAACGAGATTGGCACCGGTGACCCCATCATCTGCATCCACGGCGGTGGCCCAGGCGCTACAAGCTGGAGCAACTTCAAGGGGAACCTCCAAGACCTGGCACTGAACAACCGTGTGCTCATGTTCGACATGCCGGGCTGGGGACGCTCCGAGTTCTCCGAGGATGCCGTCAACCAGGAATTCATCGGCTGGATCGGCGGCGTGCTCAACGATTTCATGGAAGCGCTGGGTATCGATAAGGCCGACGTTATCGGCAACTCGATGGGCGGTCAGGCTGCCCTTGGCCTGGCGCTGAACCACCCGGACAAGGTCAAGCACATGGTCATGATCGGTAGCCAGCCGTCGTCCGTGACATTTATCCAGCCGACGCCTCAGGAGGCGTTGGCCAACATCGGCAAGTTCTACCGCGGTGAGGGACCCACGTTGGAGAAGATGCGGGTACTGGCCGAGAGTCTGATCTACGACGCCTCAATCATCACTGACGAGGTCGTCCAAGAGCGATTCGACGCGGCGACGACGCCTGAGGCCCTCGAGCAGTACGCTCGCCGGAGTAAACAGCCCCGAGAGGACTACTACTTCGAGTTGGCCAAGAACACCGTCCCGACCTTGATTATCTGGGGCCAAGAGGACAAGGGGGGCGCCATCGAGGCCGGGTTCCTCATGCTCAAACGCTTCCAGAATGCCCGCATGTACGTCTTCCAGCACTGCGGTCATTGGGCCCAGGTCGAGAAGCGCGAAGA
>CAUYXS010000046.1:0-8949 GCA_963577205.1 Dehalococcoidia bacterium
GCCGGAGGTCCGGCGAGTGTCATCAAACGCCGATGAGAAGCCGGCGATGATGAATCCCATCACAACCAAAGTGAAGACCACCAACGAGAACATCGCCAAAGCCATGCCGGTGCGAAACCGGGCCGCCATGGGGTACGCGATCGACGTTCGGAGCACCGGCGCCAGGGCGCGGCTGCGGCCAAAGGCGAGCAGCAGCGCCTTGGCCATAAGATCTGAGTTGTACATCACGGTCCACACCGCCCCGAGGACCAGCATGACTCCGGACAGGATGAACATCTCGATACCCGCGCCGAGGTCTGGGAAGATCATTTCGACCACATCGAAGGGCAACAGCCACCAGCTGACAAGCCCTAAGCCGGCAATGGTGTATGCGGGTCGGTCGGCCAGGTGGAACGTGTGGCGCAAGGCCAGCGGCACTCCGGTAATGACGAACGACGTGCCCAACATGAACAGCGACAGCTGCTTGAACGAGACCCCAGATGAGGTAAGGAGCAGCCCGAGGACGACAGCCCCCCACCCTGCCATCACCGTCGCCCACGCAAACCCAACCCCCGCCGCCCATGCGCTGAACGTCATCGTCCCAAGCCCACGGGCATCCCCGCGCAGCACGCGCCGAAACCCCTTACGCAGCTGCGCAAACGGCTCCTGGAACCGTGTCCGCAGCCGTTCGCGCTGGCCGGGCGGCTCGGGAATGTCGCGGATCGCCCGCACGATATTCAGTGCACTCACGCGGCCAGCCGAGAACAGAACGACGGCAAACGTGGTGACCATCCCCAGCACGAAGGCAAGCAGGACGCTCTGCCAGCGGAACGCGAAGCTGATGCTGAGATCGGCGTCTTCGACGTTGGCGACCGCGGAGGCGATGGTCCAAACGACTCCCAGGCTCACCAGGATGCCCAGGACGCTGCCCAGTGCGGCAGACGCGACGGCGTAAAGCGCACCCTCGAAGGTGAATAGCTGCACGATGTGGCTGCGCTGCCCGCCGACCGCCCGCGCGATGCCTAGTTCACGCTTTCGCTCGGCGGCAAGCATCACGAAGATCAGAAAGATCAGCAGCACTCCGGCAATGATCGAGAAATTGCCGAATACGAGAAAAATGGTAGCGAACGCGCCACCCACCGCGTCCGCTTGGTCTAGCGCTTCCTGCTTGATCTCGTCAACCTGAAAGCCAAGCTCTTCGTTGATACCCTCCAGCGCCGCGACGACCTCCTCGGTCGACTCGGCGCCTTCGATCAGGCCTCCGCGGTTACTGACAATGATCCAGCGCGCGAGGCCAGGCTTACCCAGCAACTCGACCATGTGGTCCAGCCGCATGACGGCGGACTCCGGCTCGGCCGGGTTCGCCCCTTTGGCGTAAATACCCGCAACCTCGATGCTCGTCGGCTCCTCGCCGAAGAACATCAGCACGAGGTCACCGGCCGCAACATCCAGGTTAGCGGCAGCCTCTTCGCTCAGGTAGGTCTGTCCCTGCCGCAGTCCGTTGAGGTCCAACTCGTCGCCGGCGGCCGTTTGGAGCGCGTCGAACCCGGACATCTGCGCCGGGTCGAAGCCCAGTACTTCCACGCGAGGCTCGCTGCGGCCGCTGTCCTGGGCAACCGCGGGCACGGTCTCTTGCGCGGCCAGCGCGATCCCATCGACAGGAGCACCGGCCAGCGCCTCCCGGAAGCGCTCGACGAGCCCCTGGTCGAAGTACAGAGACCGTCCCGTTTCGTCCAGCTCGGACGAGAACAAGACCTCATCCACGAAACCAATGCGTTCGAGCGCCTGCACCCGGATAGAGTGCGCCAGCGTGTCGCCCGTCGCGAAGGACGATGAGAACAGCAAGGTTGCAAGCATAAGGCCCAGGACGATCAGCATTGTCTGGGCGCGACGCCGTGGGATGTTGCGCACGGCCATCTTGAAAAGCACGCGATTTCTGAGGGCGACGACCGTCATAATGGCCGCACCGATCAAGAAAGCTACGACGAGCGTCGCCGTCAGTTGCCCAATAGGGATCCCGAAGAGTGACTCCATATCCGGGCCTAGGCGCCCGATTTCCTCGGAGTTTCAGCCGCGCGCACAGTGCCGCTCTGCGGGGTGTCACTCTCAATGTGACCGTCGCGCATGCGAACGAGGCGTCCCGCGCGGGCGCCGACGCCGGCGTCGTGCGTCACGAGAACAAATGTCTGCCCTTCCCGTGTGTTCAGGTCGCAGAGCAGGTCAATGATCTCGCCCGAGTTCTCGCTGTCGAGCGCGCCCGTGGGTTCATCTGCCCAGACGATGGCCGGGTGCGCCACAAGGGCACGTGCCACCGTCACACGCTGCTGCTGACCGCCTGACATCGCCGCCGGCCGCTTGTCGGCCTGGTCTTCGAGCCCGACCTGGACCAACAGCTCCCGCGCCCGCTCGCGAGCCTGCCGTTGATCGACCCCCGTGAGGAGGAGCGGTAGCTCGATGTTCTCGACGGCGGAGAGTACCGGCAGCAGGTTGAAGGACTGGAAGATGAAGCCCATGTTCAGGGCCCGGTAGCGCGTTCGCTCCTTGTCCGACATTGCATGGATTGGCGCATTTTCGATGATGACCTCGCCGGAGGTCACACCGTCGATGCCGGAAAAAGTGTTCAGCAGGGTCGTCTTGCCGCACCCCGACGGGCCCATGATGGCGACCATCTCGCCACGCTCAATGTTGAGGCTCACGCCCTGCAGCGCACGCACTTCAAGGCCCCCCGCCTCGTACACTTTGACGACGCCATGCGCCTCGATGATCGAGTCTGTCACGTTCTTCCGCTCCGAGAGTTGCTGGCTGACGAGATACTCACACAGTATGTCTCACCGGGGCCCATGATCCGCACTTCCGCCTCCGGTTAGGCTCCGCAACCTTAAAGGCATTGTGAACAATCAACCACTCCGGCGCTTGTGCCCGGGATGTGGCCTTGTTCTTGGGCCTCGAAATGACCGCCCCGGCAGTGCCCCGACAGTGCCCCGACAGTGCGCACCCTAAACGACGGCCGCCACGGCCGTATACTGCCTGCCCGCAGCGGAGGATTATTATCATGCCCAACCATTGGCTGTTCAAGTCGGAGCCCGGCGCTTACTCCTGGGATGATCTCGTTCGGGATCGGGTCGCCGAGTGGGACGGCGTCCGCAACTTCACTGCCCGTAACCTTCTCAGGGACGAGATCAAGACAGGCGACCTTGTGCTCTTCTACCATAGCAACGCGAAACCGCCGGCCGTGGTGGCCATCGCCGAGGTCGTCCGCGACGGCTACCCGGATCACACTGCGTGGGACCCCGCCTCGGATCACCCGGACCCTAAGAGCACGCCCGCCAAGCCGCGGTGGTACATGGTGGACATCGTCCCGCGGGAAAAGCTGGCCCGCGAGGTCTCGCTCGACGAGGTCAAGACAGTTCCCGAGCTCAGCGACATGGTCCTGTTGCGCCAGGGGCGCCTGTCCGTCCAACCGGTCAGGCCCGCCGAGTTTGAGACCATCGTGCGCATGGCAGGAACGCCTCGCTAGCGTCGGCCACAGCAGGAGGAGTTCTCTCTTCTGGTAGGGGTTGATCCTGAAGAAGCGACGGGACTATTCATCGGCTACCCCGAAGTCCGTCCACGATGTCCGCCTGCCTCCCTGGAGTGCCCTGGCGACCTCAACCGCGACTCTCGCCGCAGCCATCGCCACCAGGAACGACAGCCGCCGGCTCCGCCATGGGAGCTAGGTGCGCGCGGCTCGGCTTCACGACCAGCATCAGGACCGCAATCAGCAACCATGTCCCAACCAGCGTGCGGTACGCCCCGGTGTAAGCGTCGGTGGCGTCGGTGGCGTCGAAAACCGCGCACGCGAACAGCGGACCAGCGGCGAGGACAAAGACCGTAAAGAACTGAGTAATGCCGGTAATGGCGCCTAAGTGGTGACGCCCGAAGTACTCGGGCCAGATCAGGGGCTGCAACACCACGTAGCCGCCCAGCATGAGCCCTTGATACGCGGCGACCACGAACAGCACGGCCTGGTTCTGGATCGACAGGTGCAGGGCGATCCCACTCGCCGTCAGCACCGCCTGGAGCACAATGGCACTCCGTACCGAGAGGCCGGTCCGCCAGGTAGCCCCAGACGAACCGGGACGCGGCTGAGAACCCCCCGTACACCGCAAGGCCCGGCGTCGCCACGGCCGATGAGAAGCCAACGCTCTCGAAAAACGGCACCATGCTCGATGCGTTCGTCGACATGGAAAAGAGGCCGATACTGGTCGCCAAGGTGAGCAGCCAGAGCGTCGGGGAACGCAGAGCCTCGCCAACGGTGGCACTCTGCTCTTGATCGGCCACGCTCGGCCCCTGAGAGCCCGGCATCACCTCGGGGACCCCGTCTGGGCGCAGGCCGATATCCTCCGGCGAGCGACGAACGAACAACGCGAGGGGCAGAAGCAACGCGACGGTCATGGCGGCAAGCCAAACCCAGCCCGCTCGCCATCCAGCGCTGTCGACGATGATCCGAGCCAGCGGGCTGACGATCACCGCCGACAGCCCGCTGCCCGTGGCCGCGATGCCCATGGCGAGACCACGTCGGGCAACGAACCACTTGGGGATCAGCGCCGCCACGATCAATCTCCCCGTGCCAATACTGCCGAGACCGCCGACGACACCGAACAGCAGCAGAAATTCGAACTGGCTGTCCACTCAGTAGAGCGCGGCCGTCGAACCGCCGTCGAGCAATGTCCCTGCGATCAATAGCAGCACGGGGCCGTGTCGCCGGTCCAGCGCGAAGCCGAGCAGAAGCCCGCCGGCCCCGCCGACGATCCATCGCACGGTCAACGCGCCCATGATGCTCGCCCGGGTCCAACCCGTGTCGTCTTGCATCGGGCCAACGAACACCTGCAGGCCTCAGAAGGCCGTACCGCTGCTCACGAACATCGTCATGAAGCCTGCCGACACAATGGTCCAGCCGTAGTAGAAGGGCAGGCGTTGGGCGAGGCTCATTCTCTCGGCAGCGCGCCTAGCGCACTGACTCACGAGTGAGGTCGAGCACCTGGTCCGCGAGCGCGGTGAACATACGCCAGGCTGCCTCGTGGTCGGCTGTCGCCTCAAGGTCACCCGCGTAGGTATCGAGCAGCACGTAGGTTGCTCCGAGCGACTGCAGCTCGATCAGGTCGTCGCGGACCTGATCCATGGTGCCCTCCCCGACCAGCCGGTCGGCGTCGGCGAGGGGGGACTCCGTCAGTCGGAACCTGATCCTCGGGCAGAGGTCGGGCATGGGTAGTCCCGCGTCATCGGCGATCTGGCGGAGGCGGGGAAGGCCTGTGTCGCGGAGCCAGTTGACCGGCACGCTGATGGGGTGCCAGCCGCCGCCGAAGCGCACGGCACGCCGGAGGGCGGCATCGCTGGAACCGCCAACCCAGATGGGCGGGTGCGGCGATTGCACAGGCATGGGCGCACTCTGGACATCGGCAAACGACACATAGCGGCCGTCGTACGACGCACGCTCATGTGTCCACAACTCGACGATGGCGGCGAGGTAGTCGTCTGCCATCGCCCCACGCTCGTGGCGCGGCTGCCCCAGGGCCGCAAACTCAAGCGGTGGCCCACCAACCCCGACCCCGAAGATGAACCGCCCGCCGCTGAACCGGTCGAGGTTCGCGGTCATGCGGGCAACCAGCAGAGGGTTGCGGTAGGGCACCACCAGCACGGTCGTGCCTAACTCGATGGTCTTCGTCATGCCCGCGAGCCACGCCAGGGTGGTCAGTGGATCGTAAAAGGGAGCCGGGTAACGGGAGGCGACATCCGGTGTAATCGCCACATGGTCGGAGATCATGACCATGTGGTAGCCCGTGGCCTCCGCCCGCAGTGCCCAGTCCGCGAAGGACTCCGGGTTGGCGCCGGGGCCGAAGTTCAGCAGGTTTATCCCAACCCGCACGGTTCACCTCCCACGCCCCGCGCAATACCACAGAGGGGGCAGCAACATACCACTCTCAAGGTAGAATTCGCCGTAATGGCCAGCACGATGGCTAGCTCGCCGACAGCAGCTCGATCTCGAACGTCAGCGCAAGCCCCGCGAGCGGATGGTTGGCGTCGAGGCTCACTGTCTCCTCGGAGACGGCCAGGATTGTGGCTTGCGCGCCCGAGTCCGACTGGATCGCATCGCCGACGCTGATCTCGCTCCCTAGTTGGTCTCTTGGTACATTGAAGACTAGGTCATCGGTGCGCTCGCCGTAGGCTTGCGCGGGCTCGATGCGCACGGTTTTAGTTTCACCTACCCGCATGCCGCGGACGGCTGCGTCGAAGCCTGCGATCACGTCCTGCGCGCCGAGGACGAACGAGAACGGGCCGCGCTCCCGCGACGAATCGAAGACCGAGCCGTCGTCCAAAGTACCGGTGTAGTGAATCTGGACTGTCTCTCCATCGTCTGCCACGGCGTCACCTTGACCTTCGGCTGGGGTCAGCGGCGGTGCCACGGGGTCGCCATTACCGCAGGCCGCCACCAGCAGGGCAATCATCGTCAGCGACACGAACGCGGAGCGAAAGAGGCGGCTGGGCATGCGGGGGGTTGTCCTCGGCGGACCAAGGCCCGCAAGTATGGCGGCGCAGCCCGCCCAGCTTATTAGACCACACCATCGCAAGCGTCGTTAAGCCTGAGCCTAGCGCCATTCGGCCTTAGCGAGAATAAAGCAGGCAACGGTGGCCATGAACGGACCGCGAACGTGAGAGGCGGCCGATACGGTATCCTCGGCCATCAAGAACCGAATTCGTCTGCTCATGCGCATCGCACGTAGGGGCACGCTTTATTCTTAAGGAGGAACCAATGGCAACTGAGACACACTGGCGGTCCATTTGGGTTGAGCTGGCGGGCGCCACGATCCGCGTGGTGAAAGGCGAGAAGTACTCGACGCGCGTCATCGAGGCGGGCTCGGGCGATCCTCTCATTCTCATACACGGTATCGGCGGGTACGCTGAGGCCTACGCTCGCAATGTCATGAACCTTGCGAAAGATTTCCACGTCTACGCCATCGATGCGCTCTATCATGGCTTCTCGACCAAGGAGCCGTTCGACTCCGAGCAGACCACTCTGCGACAGGCGGAGGCCATCGTCGACCTCATGGACGCCGAGGGCCTGAAGACGGCCTTCATCAAAGGCGAGTCCATGGGCTCGAACATCGCGTTCGAGTTCGGGCTCAAGTTCCCTGATCGGGCGCGCAAGCTGGTGCTCGACACCGGCGCCTACTTCATCAAGTTCAACCGCACGTTCCAGGAGCGCCCCGGCGGCGGCACCGCCCTCGCTGATCTCTCGCGGGAGGCGGTCGTCAATCCTCAGCGGGAAACGGTGCGCAAGCGCCTTGAGTGGCTCGTCACGAGCCCCGACCGCATCACCGACGAGATGGTCGACCTTCGGCTGAAGTACTACACAGACCCAGAGATCAACGCCTCCATGCAGCGCGTCAACGGCATCACCGCGCCGCGGCAGCAGAACCCTCGGTACACCGAAGAGGACTGCGCCAGGCTCACGGTCCCGAGCATGGTGTTCTGGACGGAGCACAACCCCGGTTCCGGACCGGACGTCGGCGAATACTTCGCCAGTCTAATTCCAAACGCTGAGTACTACTGCATGGCTGACGCCGCTCACTGGCCGATGTGGGAACACCCCGAAGAGCACGACCGGGTCATCACTGCCTTTCTGAAGAAGTAGCCACGGCAGGCCAAGAGCGGAAGAACAGGAGAACGTAATGGAATACCGAAAGCTGGGTCAGACTGACTTGGAAGTTTCAGTTGTCGGGCTGGGCGCCAACGTGTACGGGCCTCCCCGCCTCAACCAGGAACAGACCATCATCAACATCGGTCGCGCGCTGGAGTTGGGGGTGAACTTCATCGACACCGCCATCGGCTACGGCGAGGGCCAGAGCGAGACCTTCATCGGCAACGCGCTCGAGGGAAAGCGCGACCAGATGATCATCGCCACGAAGTTCAGTATGCGTAGCCGAAAAGAGGGTGCCAGCGCCAAGGAGCACATCCTCAGCCAGGCGGAAGACAGTCTGAGGAAACTACAGACTGACCACATCGACCTCTATCAGATGCACCAGCCTGACAATTCGCTCACGTCCGAGGAATTGCTCGAGCCACTGGCCCAGCTGGTCGAAGAAGGCAAGGTCCGCCACCTTGGCGAGTCCAATTTCGGTGCGTGGCGCCACGCGGCCACCAACGCTACGGCGGAGGCACACGGCTGGCCGAAGATGGTCTCGTCGCAGAACCATTACAACGTGCTGCGGCGCCACGTCGAACTCGAGATCATTCCTTACTGTGAGCGCTTTGGCGTTGCGTTCTTGCCTTACTTTCCGCTCGGCGGCGGCTTCCTCACCGGCAAGTACCAGCCCGGCCAGGCACCACCTGCTGGGTCACGTGGGGCAGAGGGCAGTGGGATCATTTCCAAGACGCGCAACACCAGGAACGAGGCCCTCCTCACCCAGTTGGAGGCCTACTGCCAAGAGCGCGGGCACACCGTGCTCGACTTGGCTTTCGCGTGGCTGCTCGCGCACCCCTGCATTCCCAGCGTCATCGCCGGGACCAGCAGCGAAGCGCAGATCGAGGGCAATGTGGCTGCCGCCAGCTGGCAGCTCACGCCGGAAGAGTTGGACGAGGTCAACCAGATCGCCGCTTGGGACGGCTCAGGCGAGGTGGTGGACGGGTCGAGCGGCGGGGTCGGTGCACGCGCTGTCCAAGGGGCGACAACCCAGCCCCGCTAGCGGGGCAATCGGGGCTGGTAGCTCCGCTCGACGAGCGACAGACAAGCGGCCGACAGACAAGCGGCAAAAGGGAGCCCAGCCTTTCGGCTGGGCTCCCTTTTGCCGCTTGCTGCACATCCGGTTTGTCCGCGACTGCCTGATCATTGAGCAGGCGTCCGGTGAGATGACCTTCAGGCGCCGATAGCAGTCCCTACTGTGTCTCCCACTGCACGAACATGGGCATGACGACGTGAATGTAGTTCTCGTC
>CAUYXS010000047.1:0-8731 GCA_963577205.1 Dehalococcoidia bacterium
CGCCTCGGAGTGAAGCGCTATGGCGGGCAAGTAGTCAACGCCGGCACGATCATCGTCCGCCAGCGCGGAACCAAGATTCACCCCGGCCGCCACGTTGGCATGGGCCGCGACTTTACTCTGTACGCGAAGGTTGATGGCACCGTTGCGTTCGACCATGCATCAAAAGACAGAAGGCGAGCCAATGTCGTTCCCGTGGACGCATAGGCTCGCGCCAGGAACCGCACAACGATGAGAGCAGCAATCCATCCGATATATTTCCCGGAGGCACATGTTTCTTGCGCCTGCGGCAATACCTGGACGACCGGGGCGACCAAGGAGAAGATCCGCGTCGAGATCTGCAGCGCCTGTCACCCCTTCTTCACCGGTGAGCAGCGTATCGTCGACACGGAAGGCCGCGTCGAGAGGCTGAGGCGGCGCTTCAGCCTCGAGTAGGCACGAGCCCCCGGTTCCTCAGGCGGCTATCGATCTTGACGGCTCGCGGTGACCCACACCCGGGCCGTCAGGATATTAAGAAGACCGACGGCCCCCACGCACAGGCTATGGCTAGCGAAAACGACCCCCCTCACGCCCACGCCTTCGCTTACGGCGGACAGGCCGTCATCGAAGGCGTAATGATCCGAGGGGAACATGCCGTCTCCGTCGCGGCCAGGCGTCCCGATGGAGCGATCAAGACGATCTCCTACCCTCTGCCCACCTGGGTGACCGGCCGGTGGCGCAAGATCGCACTCGTGCGCGGTACACTCATCTTGCTGGAGGCGATGGTCGTCGGGCTACGCGCGCTGACTTTCTCGGCGCAGGTCGCCGCGGGCGAGGACAACAACGAGGAGCCCATCCCATTCTGGACCATCGCGCTCACGCTACTGACGTCGCTGGGATTGGCGATCGGGCTCTTCTTCGTGCTCCCACTGATCGTGACCGCCGGTCTCGTCGACCGCTTTGTCGAATCATCCATCGTCAGCAACGTCGCCGAGGGCGTCATCCGGCTCGCTATCTTCTTCGCTTACCTAGGGACCATTAGCTTCATGCCGACCATCCGGCGAGTCTTCGCGTATCACGCGGCCGAGCACATGACGGTCCACACACTTGAAGCGAACCTACCTCTGGAGCCCTCCAACGTCAGGCTCTTCCCTGCAGCGCACCCGCGGTGCGGAACCGCCTTCCTGCTCACTGTGATGGTCGTCTCTATTCTCGTTTTCGCCCTGCTCGGTACGCCGGATCTGCCGCTGCGTATCGCATCGCGCATCGTCTTCATTCCCGTCATTGCCGGCATCGCCTACGAGGTCATTCGCTTCAACGGCAAGCACAGCGGGAACTGGATCGTGCGCATGCTGTCAGGGCCGAGCCTTGCGCTACAGGCCCTGACCACCAGGCCGCCCGACGATGATCAAATCGAGGTCGCCATCGTCGCCATGCGCACCGCTATCGACGCCGACGCCGACCACGTCGCCGCCTAGCGCGGGGGGCCCCCCGCGCACCCAACAGTGAGAGGAGCCACCTTGGCCGCTACCTCTACGGTACAGGGCCTGCACGGCCATGACGCTGCGGATGTACGTCGACCCGCAAGGGGTAGCCGCGGAAGTCTGTCACCGTCGAGCTAAACAACGAGCGCGCCCATGCGGACGGCTGCAAGGGCTGCGACGAGAAGGCCGAAGCCCACATCGACCTCCTCACTCGCTACTTCGTGGGACAGGGAAACCCGAGCGTAGGTCAGGCGGACCGGCTCAAGGAAATCGCCACTCGCTGCCCCGTGCACAGAGCGCTGATGGGTGCACCCCAGGTCGTCGACGAGCTGGGACTGATCGCCTAGCCGGCGGCAACGACCAGCGCGGTGTCGGCCAGTTTGTGGCCTGTCGCCTGCTCCAGCAAAAGTCGTGCCGCGGAGTCCAGCTCGGGTGATCCCCCGCCGCCGAGCATGGCACCGAGTTCTTGCAGGCGCCCGGCGCGGCCAAGGGGCTCCACCTGGGCGAATGTCCGCCCCTGGGCGGTGCTTTTCTCTACACGGAAGTGATGGTCGGCGTAGGCCGCAATCTGCGACAGGTGAGTCACACAAAGGACCTGCCCGGTCCTGGCAAGCGCCCAGAGCTGGCGGCCAACGACATCGCCTGTGCGCCCTCCAACCCCGGAGTCAATCTCATCGAACACGGCTGTAGGGCCACCATCATGCACAGCCATGGCACTGGCGATGGCGAGCATCAACCGCGACGTCTCGCCCCCGGAGGCGATGTGCGCCAGCGGCTTCGGTTCTTCGCCCACGTTGGTCGCGACCCGGAACTCGACTTCGTCGATGCCGCCGTCGAGCGGCGCGTAGCGCTCCCCGTTGGGCACGGGCAGGCCATCGGGCGCCTTGTACCAGAGCAGGCCTACGCTGAAACGCATATTCTCCAACGCTAGGTCGGCCAGTTGCGCGCTCACGGCGGCTCCGAGGGTTTTTGCCGCTTTGGCACGCGCCTCTGATAGTGCCCAGGCCAGCGTGCCGGCGGACTCTTTTGCCGCGGCAAGCCCTTCCGCCAGTACCTGTCGCCGCTCAGTGGCCTCGTCCAACGCCTCCAGTTCGCGTGCGGCCGACTCGGCGTAGGCCATAATCTCATCCACGGTGCCGCCGTACTTACGCGTAAGCCGCCGGATGGCTTCGAGCCGCGTCTCAATCTCTTCTTCGCGAGCCGGCTCGAAGTCGATGGCGTCTCCGTGTGCTCGCAGTTCGCGCGCCGCCTCCACCAGCGCTGCCTCGGCGCCCTCCAGCGCAGCGATCTGCACGGCCAGCACGCCCGTCGGGTCCGGAGTCTTCGCAAGGGCTTGCGCAGCTTCCGCGGCGCGCTCAGTGGCGCTCCCCGCGCCACCGTACAGCACGTCATATGCCGTCGCCGTCGCCTCGCGGATGGCGCCGGCGTTGGCGAGCAGATCACGCTCACGCGCCAGCGCCTCCTCTTCGCCGACGCGTGAGGCGACGGCCTCGATCTCCTCCAGTTGAAATGCGAGCAGCTCACGGCGTGCCGACGACTCTGCGGACGCGCGCGCGAAATCGTCCAGCTCGCGGCGTTGGCCACGAACGGCGGCGAGAGCCACTTCAACGGCCATCCGCTGGTCCGTTGTACCTGCCGCCGAATCTAGGAGCGCCAGCTGCTGGGCGGACTCCTCCAGCGATACCTGCGAGCCTTGCCCGTGCACGTCCACGAGTGCTCCGCCAACGGCCCGGATCACGCCAGCCGGAGCACTGCGTCCGTTGAGCCGGCTCACGCCCTTGCCGTCGCGTAGCAGCTCGCGGGTAAGAACGACGATTCCATCGTCATCGGCCTTGGCGCCGCGCTCCTCCAATATCGTCCTGACCACGGAATCGCCTGCCGACAACCGGAAGGTCGCCTCGATGCGTGCTCGCTCGGCGCCGGTGCGAATCAGGTCTCGGTCGGAACGTCCACCGAGGACTGCACTCAGGGCGTCGACCAGCAGCGACTTGCCCGCGCCGGTCTCGCCGGTAACGACGTTGAGACCGGGGCCGAAGGTCAAGCGGGCCGCCTGTATGACGGCCAGGTTCTCGACGGTCAATTCGACCAAGATGGCCATAGTGGAACCAATGTTCTACTCAATAAAGGTCCTCCGTCAACGACCCTTTGTCACTTCGGACCGCAGCGCAAGACCGACACCTACGAACAGGAGCAGGCCGCCGGGGATGATGGTCCACTGGGGTACTTCACCTAGCACCGGTATAGCCAGGGCCGTGGCGATGATAGGCTCCGCGCGTGTCGACATGGCCACCGTCGTCGCCGAGGCGTGAGCCAGCGCCCAACTCAGCGTCGAATGGCCAATGGTCTGCGGAATGAGACCAGCGAGCAGCATCCACAGATATGTCTCCGTCGGCAGCCCCGTCAGCGGCGAGCCGGCCGCCAACGCCGAGGCAACGAGCAGGACCGCCGCGACGCCGTATACAACCGTGACGTAGGGCAGGAGCGGGATGTGGCCGCGCACTCTGCGCCCGACGAGCAGATTCCCCGCCATGGCCACAGCCCCGGCAAGCGCCAGCATGTCGCCCCCGAAGCCGCCCTGGCTCCCCGCCTCCCCTGCCGCCAGGATCACCCCTCCCCCTAAGCCCAGTGTCACGGCGACCACCATGGCAATGCCAACACGGTCGCGAAGCACGAAATGGGAGCCGATGGCCGTGAACATCGGCGTCGTCGTCACCAAGAATACGGAGTTGGCCAGCGACGTCATTTGAAGCGACGTGATCCAGGTCGCGAAGTGGGCTGCGAGAAACGCCCCGGCCAGGACAAGCCAGCCGAGGTCGCGCCGCCGGATGACGGCGAACTGGTGGCGGGCCGTAAGAAGCGCGAATCCACCAACAGCCGCAGTGCCAACGGACATGCGATAGGCCGCGATGGCCATGGGCTCTGCGTCGCCGGCCAGTCGGATGAAGACCGCGGCCGCCCCGATCGCTGCGACGCCGATGGCCATGACGCCGTAAAGCACGGCATTGGGCACGCCTCCTGGGCCGGTGCTCTGCGTGCTCGCAACCTCGGTCGCCATCTCTGCCCTGCGCTCGCAGGCGCCTACGCGTCCGCGACCACGATACGCAGTCGCTTGTTGATGCGGCCCTTGCTCTCGTGGCCGACGATGCGGATACGGCCGACCTCGCTAGTGTTGGCCACGTGCGTCCCGCCGTCCGCCTGGAGGTCCAGCCCCTCGATATTGACGATCCGTACCTTGGCGACGGCCGAAGGGAGGAGGTTGATCTTCGTCCGGATCAGGCCGGGCGTACGGCCCACTTCGTCCCGCGCCAAGAAGCCGACTCTAATCGGCCGCGCGGCGGCGATCTCCACGTTGGCACCCGCCTCGACTTCCGCCGCGAAGCTGCTGCTCATCTGCTCCAGCTCGAAGTCCATACGGGCCGCCAGCGGCGTCATATTGCCCCCAGTAACCAGGGCTCCATAGTCGCGGAAGATTACGCCGCAGAGGATGTGCAAAGCTGTATGGGTACGCATGAGCGCGTGGCGCCGATCCCAGTCGACGGCGCCATGGACGGCAGTGCCAACGGCCGGGGGCGGCCCACCCTCCAATTCGTGCCAGACGTCATCACCTTGCCACTGCACCGAAGCGACGCGCCATGCTGCACCTTCCGCGGAGAGTGCGCCCTCGTCGTGCGGTTGCCCACCGCCGCCTGGGTAGAACGCGGTCCGGCCGAGAGCAACAGCGCCACGGTTAACCGCCGACACGCGGTCGTCAAACTCGCGCAGGTAGCTGTCAACGTGAAACAGAGCTTCTGTCACAGTGATCGCTAGCCCGCGGCCACGCTGGCGATCACTGTCAAGCGCATCAGCTCGTCGACGCTCGTCGCCTCGTCAAGGGACCATGCGGCACTCAGCAGCCGCTCCGCCTGGTCTTCAGCGAGTACAGTGGTGGCCGACGCGCGGAACTTCAACTCAAGCATCGCATCCGACATCGGGTTCTCAGGCGAGCCAGTCGCGTGCTCGATATGCTTCTCCAGCGTCCGACCGTCGGTTAGCGTGATGACCAGGTGCGTCTCGTCCTCGGCGATGGCTGGGTCCGTGGTCTCGGTAATGAGCGAGCGCACGCGCACGATCTCCGGCGCGACGACACGCTCGTCAGTGAACTGAGCGCCATGGCCGGCACCGTCCACCAGCCCCGCCGCGACGCAGTGGCGGTACGAAAACTTGCCGTCGAAGCCGGTGCGCGGCTCGGGGCGGCCCATGAGCTCGACGACCAACGGGTTAACCCTGAAGGCGAGGCTGGCCACCTGCTCGGGCTTGAGCCCGTGCTCGTTGCGCAGCTGGATCACCGCGTCCTGGAGCGGGTGGGCGACGACGCCGTTGGCGTATGGCTTCAGCCCATTCTTGCCGAGCTCCCAGCGCTCGCCCCATTGGCCCAGCAGTTGCTCTTCGCTGTGCCCTTCATGGGAATGGATAGCCCAGAAGCCGCGACGGCCACCGATGATATCGTCGGGGCCGGTCAGGTCGGCCTCCGCAAGCTCGGCGGACTCCAGCCCGGTGCTCGCGGCTCGCGCAGGGTGCATCGCCTTGGTGTGGCTGCCCATGGCCTCACGCAAGCCGGAGGCGTGGGTACCGGCCAGGCCAAAGGCGTGCGTCAGCCGCACCGGGTCCAGGCCGAGGGCGCGGCCCGCTCCTGCAGCGCCGCCGAAGATGCCAGCCGTCCCCGTGATATGCCACCCCTGCTCGTAGTGCCAGGGATAGACCGACATCGCCACACGGCATGCAACCTCCATCCCAAGGGCGAAGGCGGCGAGTGTCTCCCGGCCACCGAGGCCTCGGTCCTCGGCCACGGCCAGCACCGCTGGCCACACCGGCGCGCTCGGGTGCAGGATGGTTGGGATATGCGTGTCGTCGTAGTCTTCAATGTGCGCGAGGTAACCGTTCAGCAGGGCCGCGCGGGATGGGCTGGTGCGCAGTCCGCCGAAGGCCGTGGCCCGCACGGAGCCGCCCTGGGCTCGCACCCAGTTGGTGAGCGCACGCGACGGCGCCTCTCGGGTGCCTGAGAGGCTGACGGCGAGGACGTTTATGAGGGTGCGCTTGGCCTCGTGCAAAGCCCAAGCGGGAATTGCGTCGGTCGCTTGACCAGCGACGAGTTCGGCGAGGGCCCGAGTGGGACCAACGTTGGACTGTGAGGACATGCCCGCCTCCGTGTGTTTTGGTGGACCCCAAGGGTACCACCGAGCGACGCGAAGGCGGGCGACACGCTAGGCGGGCGACACGCTAGGCGGGAGTCAAGTGCTCTTCAACTGGTGTGACGGCCGTGATGCCACGGCGGACTGTGTCCAGCACCTCCGAGACTTCACCTTCGAGCTTGGCCAGAGCGTCGCGGACGTATTCGTCGGCGCCCCGGCGGCGGCCTCGCGCGTCGACCTCGACCGCGGCGACGATCTTCTGCGCGCGCTCCTCGGCCTCGCGGATGATTTCCTCAGCGCGGCGCTTGGCGGAGGCCACCATCTCGCTGTCGTCCACCAGTTGGCGCGCGTCTCGCTCCGCGGTGACTTTGACGCGGCGCGCATCCGCAGCCGTCTGGCTCAGGATTTGCTCGCGACGCTCCAGGATTTCGGCTGCCTGTCGTGTGTCGGCAGGAACCGAGAGTCGCATCTGGTCGATGAGCTCCATGAGCCGGTCCCCCGCGACCATGACCTGGCCGGTGATGGGCACCTTGCGAGAGCCCCCTGCCAGCGACTCAAGCTTGTCTATCAGATTCATGATTTCCATGGCACATATACCTCGCAGAGGTGATTCAGGCGCGGCCGCCGAGGCGCTCCCGAAGCGCGGCGACCACGTTGGGTGGGGCGAGTCCGTTGATGTCGCCGCCCAGCCGGGCGACCTCTCGGACGAGACTCGAACGAACGAACTGGTACTGCAGGTCAGTGATGAGACAGACAACGTCGATATCGGAGGCCAGGCGCCGGTTCATCAACGCCATCTCAAACTCGTGCTCGAAGTCGGCGTTCTTGCGCAGGCCACGCACAATGACCGACGCGCTCCTGGTTTTTACGAAGTCGACGATGAGGCCATTAAACGGTGTGGCCTCAATGTTGGGCGTGCCCGCCGTCGCATCGCCGATCATGGCGACGCGCTCGTCGATCGAGAACAACGGCTCGCGGTCCGGACGCTCGAACACCGCGACGATGAGGTGGTCGAACAGCTTGGCGGCGCGCTCCATGATGTCGATGTGGCCTAGATTGACCGGGTCGAAGCGCCCGGGGTAAACGGCGACGGTCATGCCGTTGCTTCGGAAGCGGAGATGATCACCTCATAAAAGGCAAGGGACGAATCACCGTAGCGCCGGTCCTGCGATAGCGTCAGCCCGCCGCAGCGTCCGGGCGGCGACACCCGGCTCGGGTGGCCGACGACGACGATGGCGTCCTCGGCCAGCAGGCCGCGCGTACCGATGCGCTCGACGACGGCGGAGGGGAACGGCTGGCGGTACGGCGGGTCCATCAGCACGAAGTCGTATGGGCCTTCGAGGCGCTCGACGGCGGCCTCCGCGTCTGCCCGCAGGACGTTGGCACGGTCGACAACTTTTGCCGCCACGACGTTGAAACGGATGTCCTCGGCTTGGCGCCGGTCGGCCTCGACGAAATCGGCGCGTGCAGCCCCACGGCTGAGCGCCTCGATACCCACCGATCCGGTTCCCGCGTACAGGTCCGCCACTAGGGCGCCCTCCAGGCCATGCCGAGCCAAAATATTGAACAAGGCGCTACGTACCCGGTCCGTGGTGGGTCGAACGCCCGCGACCTTGGGGGAGCGGAGCCGCACGCCCCGCGCAGCACCTCCAGTCACCCGCATCGCCGGCTTCTGCTCCTCAGTCCGCCTGCTCCCGCTCAATAGCGGAGCGGCCACCGCGCCGAGTCTTAGCCTCCACCAAGTCAGGCCACATCGTAGTAAAGCAGCAAAAACTTGGTCAATAGGCTAGCAATGAGATTAAACCCGAATCAACGCTATTGACCAAGCTCTCTCGCCACGGCTTCGTTGCGTAGGCCCTTTGCAACGGCTAGAATATACGCCGGCTGAGACACGCTTCCCGCATCGCGCTGGGCAGCAACTCGGTCGCTTTTTATTTTCGTGCGAGGGCACTCGCCCGCCGACGGCACGAGGAAGAGGTGCGCAGTGGCACCGGATCAAACATACCTCACCACGAAGGGACTGCAGCAGCTTGAAGAAGAGCTGGAGCAGCTTCGTACGATCCGACGCATCGAGGTCGCTGAGCGCATCCAAGCCTCGAAGGG
>CAUYXS010000048.1:0-8675 GCA_963577205.1 Dehalococcoidia bacterium
TGACACGGGCACCAGGCAACACAAACTTTGAAGGAGGACCAGCATGGGGGTACCCTTATCCAAGCAGGCTCAGGACTTCCTACATGAGCAGGTCTACGCGCACATCGCCACCGTGATGCGCGACGGCTCACCGCAGGTGACCCCGCTCTGGGTCGAGACGGACGGCGCGAGCCTCTTGATCAACACGGCCACGGGACGGCTGAAGACGAAGAACATGGAGCGTGACGGCCGCGTTGCCATGTCCGTAATGGGCCTGGGGAGTGCCTACCGGTGCCTATGGGTTCGTGGCCGCGTGACGGAAATCAAGCCTGACAACGAGCTCATCGACGCGCTGTCGCTCAAGTACACCGGCAACCCTCAGTACCAGGGCTACCGCGAGGGCGTGACGCGAGTAACGATCCGCATTGAGCCTGAGCACGTCGCCCAGCGCGGCCTGGAGTAGGCCTCGCCTCAGCGCCGGACGATCAGCCGCCGCCCCCAGGCGGCCAGGCCCATGGGCAGCGGCACCGGGTTGAAGGCCGCGGACGCTTCATCGAGCGCACCTCGCTCGTCCGCGGCGAGCGCCAGGTCGGCAGCTGCTGCGTTCTCCTCCATCTGCCATACGCTCTTCGCGCCGGGGATGGCCACGATGCCCGGCTTGGACACCACCCAGGCTAGCGCCACCTGCGCAGGCGTGGCGCCGTGCGCTGCCGCCACCTCGCGGAGCACAGCGATGACGGGCTGGGCACGCTCGATGTTGGCGCGCAGGAATAGCCGGTTGGCCAGCCGCGCGCCCCGCGGCGCGTTGTCCATCGCATAACACCCTGAAAGCAGTCCCTGCGCCAACGGGCTATAGGCGATGACCAACCGTCCATGCGCGGCGGCGTACGGCAGTACCTCGCGCTCCGCACCGCGCTGGAGCAGGTTGTAAACCACCTGGTTGGTTGCCACTGGGGAGCCGAGCCCTTCCTCTGCTTTCCGCCAGCGTCGTGCCGAAAAGTTGCTCACCCCCACGTGATCCACTAGGCCTTCGCGCTGGAGGTCCCGCATGCCCGCCATGGTCCACTCCAAGGGAACCAGTGGATTGGGCCAATGGACCTGGTAAAGGTCGATCCGGTCGGTGCCGAGTCTCCCTAGGCTGCGCCGGGCGGCGGCCCGCACCTGGCTTCGCAGCGCATGGCTCGGTGAGACCTTCGATGCGACGATAACACCGTCACGGCCCGCGCCAAGCGCGTTCCCAAGCACGGACTCGGAGGCGCCACTCGCATAGATTTCGGCCGTGTCGAAGAACGTCACGCCGAGGGCTAGGGCTCTTGTGACAATAGCATTGGCCTCGTTAGTTCCGAACGAGGGGAGCCCGGACGCATTGCCCCAGCCCCACGAGGCTGAGCCGAATTGCCAGGCCCCCAGCCCGATGACCGAGGCGCGCTGCCTGCCCAGCGCCTCGTAGCGCACCTACAAGACCTCGACGGCCCAGACGTTGTAGTAGATACCGGACTCGCCCTTGGGCAGGCCCTGGAATGCGTCGGTCTTTTCAAGCAGGCGCCTCTTGCCCGTGGGCGGCAGCTCCGCATGCTTGGCTTCGCAGCCAAGCGAGTCCAGCAGGTCTGGGCGTAGGGTGTAGGCGAAGGCGCCGCCAGGCTTGGTGGCTCGGGCCAACTCATCTATGGCGCTGGCCGACGGCGAAAGCCCGGCGATCTCGGGGCCGGCATAGCCGACGGCACTCAAGGGCCAACGCTGCGCGATGGCTCTTGAGTGCTCCAGGGACAGACCACCAGAGCCGGCTTGGCCAGCACCAGCTAACCCTTGGTGGGCGCCGTGGCCTTGAGCTTCTCGTCAAAGAACGTGACGAGCTTGGGCCAGGCGTCGGCCGCCGAATTCTCTCGGTAGGTCACCGTGTTCGAAAAGTCCATAAAAGCGTGTCCCGTGCCGTCGTACGCGTGGAACACGTGCTCTTTGCCATGCTCCGTCAACGCCGCGTCGAGCTGCGCCACCACCGCAGGGGTTGGGTTCGCGTCGTCGTTCCCGAAGAAGCCGATGACCGGACAGCCGACGTCGGCGGTAAGGTCCATCGGCGGGGGGCCCTCGTCGCCCCACGAGCCCGTCAGCATGGCCCCGTAGAACACACCCGCCGCCGCGATATTGGAGTTCTTGGCAGCCATCAGGTAGGCGACACGACCTCCCATGCAGAAGCCGGTGATGCCAATTGATTGGCCCGCCACCGCCTCGTGGCCGCCCAGCATCTCGACCACTGCATCCACGTCACGAATGACCTCGCTATCCTTGAACTGGGCCAGCTTGGTCATCAGCTTGGGCAGGCGCTCGCCGGGCGAGAGGTCTCGCACCTCTGCGAGGATATTGTCCTTCTGACGGTGGAAGAGGTTGGGCGCGGCGGCCACGTAGCCGTCCGCGGCCAACCGGTCGCATATCGTCTGGATGAACGTGTCGACTCCCCCGGCGTGTTGGATGACGACGACGCCGGGAGCGGCGCCGCCTGCGGTGGGCGTCGAGAGGTAGACGTCCATTGTGTTGTTGTCGACTTCGAGGCTGGTCCAGCTGGATGCCATTTGCGTTTCCTCCGTGGCCTATTAGCAAGGCACTTTTTGCGGCTGCGGCACCGTAGCAGACCCGTGTGGTCGTCGCAACGCGCGCTTTGCTGCGGAGGGGGGCCTCTACCATGCAGTTACAGTGTGGAGCCTCGCTCATCCTGTGGCATATGCTCCACAGGCGACACGCGAGCGCCAGCAGGAGGCGAACGATGGCTGATATCACGAGGCCCCAAGCGGAGCGAAGCGACGTCTTCGACGTGCTGCAGATAACGAGAGGCACCTTGCTAGAGAAAACGGTCGGCGCCGACCTAGTCGGAGTCGAACCCCACCAGACGTCCAGCGTTCACCGGCACAACCGGGCCGAGACCGTGCTTTACATCCTGGAGGGCGAGGGGATGATCCGCGTCGGCGACGACGAAGTCGCGGTGCGGGCGGGCGATCGGCTGCTCGTGCATCGGGGCCAGTTCCACGGCGTGACCACCGTCGCTAAGCCGCTACGCTTCCTGTCGGTGCAGAGCCCGCCGATCCTGCACAAGGCCAGCGGAGCCCTGGATTTCGAGCTCGAACACCGGGCAGGTGCCTAAGGCAGGCCTCGCTAGTATCTCGTGCGTCGGGCGACGTCTCGGTGGCCGGTTCTCCCTGGGCAAGGGGCGGGAGCAAGCCACCTTCGCCGCTGATGATAGCGACCAGAAGCGCCGAGTCGATATCGCACGGGCCAAGCCTGGCCAGGTCAGTGATGACCGGCACGTACTCGCCGGCGGGCAGCATGCGAAAGGCCCCCTCACCAAAGGCCACTGGGGGCGGAGCGCCGCCTGCTGCAATTCAGATGAGGGTGCGGCGAGGCTGATGAGCGCCGAGGGCTTGTTCCTGAAGACGAGCGGTGGTGGGGAAGCCGGGACTTGAACCCGGACGCTCTTACGAGCACATGATCCTAAATCATGCCCGTCTGCCAATTCCGGCACTTCCCCACGCGGCCGAGAGTCGAGCCTACATCACCGTCTGGACGTTCACCCCTTGTCGTAGCGTGCGGGCACGCGTCGAGTCTCCGTCAGCCAGCGATATCACCCAGGCAATCGTTCGGCTGACCGAGGCCACCAAGAAGCGCTGGCCGGTGAACGGCGACGACCAGACCGCCGAATACGTCCACGATGCCCTCCTGCCTCACTGAAGTGCCCTGGCAGACTCAACCGAGAATCTCGCCGCAGCAATCGCCACTCGGCACGACAGCCGCCGTCGCCAATTGGCCGCCTAGCTCCCGGCGCCAGTTTCCTCAACCCGCACCGCCGTCCCGTACGCAAGCAGCTCGGCAGCGCCACCCATCACTCCGGACGTGGAGTAGCGCGCACCGACGATTGCGTTCGCGCCGAGCGCCTCAGCCTCCTTGATCATACGGTCGGTCGCCTGCTGGCGCGCCTCAGTGAGCAGCCCGGAGTATTGGCCGATCTCACCGCCGATGATATTACGCAGCCCAGCCAAGATGTCACGTCCCACATGCCGCGCACGAACTGTGTTTCCGCGCACGAGGCCGAGCACCTCAGCGATTTGCTTCCCGCGTAAGTCGTCCGTCGTTGCAATGAGCATCAGGGCCTCCGGTAGTGATGGGGCAAGAGCCGTTACAGAGGTTGCGCCCGCAGGTCCATTTGGCACTTGGCGCACTGCGTGGTATGGCGCTCGGTGCGCTTGTCGCAGTGCGGGCAGCGCGGCTTGCCAGGCCGCGCCAGCAGCACGGCCGCGAACGCGACGTGAGACATGGGCCGACCGAAGAAAACCAATGGGAGCGTGGTCCCAGCGGCGAAGCCGATGACCCCCCAGAGAAACCAGTGCCTACCCTTAGTCTGCGCAACCAACGGCAACGCAACAGTGCTCAGGAGAAACAGAGGAAGGACGACACGGTTGGCATTGTCACTGCCGGTCCCAATGACAATGAGCAAGATGTATAAAGCATCGATGACGAATGCGGCGGCGATGGCCAGCGACAGGGTCATTTGGCCCGGCCTCAGGCTGAAGCGGCGCTGGTGCCAACCGGACCAGTCAAGATCCTCGGAGCGGACGCTCGGAGCCGAGCTTGCCTTTTCGAAATCGATGGCGGCGGCGACCGAGCTGCGGCGCATGAACATATCCGCCATCAACTTAGCGCTGAGTCGCGGGCCAACTCCACGCTGGCCTTCGATGGCCGCGTCGTACTGTAAGCGACGAGAGTCGTCGGACAGCGTCGCGTAGGCGTCGTCCAAGTGCGTGAGCTCGGCTTTCGCACGGGTGTCGCCCTCCTCCACGCGCTGGGCGAGCCGCATGGACAGCCGGTGATGCGCGTGCCGGATGTCCGACACCGACGTATCGGGCCGAAGCCCCAGTAGCTTGTAGTAGTCCTGTCTCACCGTCGAAGCCCCTGTCCGCTCCGCTCTAGCCTACATGAGAGGCACGCTGCTCAGTCCAGCGTGCGCACCGCAAGGCGGATTGCCTCCTTATCGGGAAAGCCTCCGCCCTTCCGGTAAGCAACGTCGCCGTTGTCATCGAACACGATGAACGTAGGAGTGAGCCTCACTCCGTAGCGGCGGGCCACCAGCTGGCCGACCTCATCCCCGACGTCAATGCGCAGAAAAACCGCTTCGCTCTCCAGTTCATGTTCCAGCCCGTCCACGGCGGGCTTGGCCGCGAGGCAGGCCACTCAGGTGTTGGAAAAGACCTCCATGACGACTGGCGTTCCGCCGTCGAGGGTCGCGTCAAGCGAGGCAACGGATTCGATGTCGCTGGCCTCGATACGCGCCTGCATATAGCCCGCCGCCAGCACCAGCGTCACTACCGCGATGATGGCCAGCGCCCGCTTCGAGCGGCGGCGGTCCCAACCGAGAAGTAACACGGTGCCGGCGCAAGCGATGAGGAGGAGCAACGCGGAGTTATTGTTGATGAAATCGCCCATTGAGTCTTTCGATACGGCTCAGCGTTCGCACGGTGCCTCGCTCCAAAGACTACGCGCGAGCGGCGGTCCGGGGCCTCGAGGGCTTTAGTCCGTCGCCAGGGAGGAGAGGGCATCTAGGCTAGGTGATATCTCCTCGTACGTCGAAGCAATGCGGTAAAGCATAGGCTCGTCGAAAGGCCTGCCTATCAGCTGGAGTCCAACCGGCATGCCCCCCTCGCCGAAGCCGCACGGGACGCTGATGGCGGGTAGGCCGGTGCGGTTCCCTAGGTGGGTCTGGTGACCCATGACCTCGTCGCGCGTGAGCCTCAGGGAGTACTCCACGCCCTTGATGACGACCACGTCTGCGTCGCTGGAAACGGCCACGAGCGGAGCCACCGGCGCGGCGATGACGTCGACATCGCGCAGTACCTCGGCAAAGCCCTCCTTGATTAGCCGTTGGAGCTTGCGCGCCTTGATATAGTCGCGTCCGAGGATGAATTGCGTCGCGAGCATGCCCGTCGCCAAGTCCTCCGACACATCCTCGCCATGCTCTCGCAGCAACGTCTCCATGGTGACGGAGGCTTCGCTCGCCATAAGGACCCAGAGGGCGCGAGCGTACTCGGTGTACGGGAAGCGCACCTCGACGAGCTCGGCTCCGAGGCCCTCTAGCGCGATGATGGCGGCGCGCACGCAGGCTTCGACGTCCTCGCTGACGACGTCAAAGAAGAAGTTGGCTGGGACGCCGACCTTCACACCATGTAGGTCGTGGCCAAGATCGGCGGAGAAGTCGGGCACCGGCACCGGGACCGTCGTCGGGTCCAGCGGGTCATAGCCGGCGTACGCCTGCAGGACCAGCGCACTGTCAGAGACGGTGCGGGTCAGCGGGGAGATGTGGTCGCCGTCGAAGCTGGTGAGCATGAGCCCGCGCTGGCTGGCCCGGCCGAACGTCTGCTTCATGCCCACTACACCACAACAGTGGGCAGGGAAGCGCACCGAGCCCCCGATGTCAGTCCCCAACGACGCGTGCGTGATGCAGGCCGCGACGTTCGCCCCGCTGCCCCCGCTGGACCCACCGGGGATGCGGTCTGCGTCCCATGGGTTCCTGACAACGCCGTAATGGGGGTTGTTGGAACGCCCGCCAGCGGCAAGCTCGTGCAGGTTCTCTTTGCCGAGCACGATCGCGCCGGCAGCTCTCAGCCTGACGACGGCCTCGGCGTCCTCCAAGGCCACATTATTATCGAGTGCCTTCGTCCCGGCCGTGGCCTTCACCCCGGCAATGCGGAGGTTGTCCTTGATGCCAATGGGGATACCGTCCAACGGACCCCGGTATCCGCCTCTCGCGATGGACTCTTGGCGCGCCCACGCTTCGGAGCGAGCGGACTCGAACATCGGAGTGATGAATGTATTGAGGTGCGCCAGCCGCTCCGCCTGCGCGATAGCCGCATCGACGAGGTCCACCGGCGACAGCTGCCCCGCCCTGATCCGGGGGGCCAGTTCGGTGATGGTCATGGTCGCAAGGTCACTCGCCGTACTCACGAAATGAAACCCCCATCGGCCGTCCGCAGCACGTTCGCGGGAAAGATTTCATCGAGCGGTAAATCCCTCAGCCGCGCGAATGTTCCGAGCCACTGGTCGAGAGCACCGGCGGCGTCAGCGAGCTGCAAGTCGGTCATGCTCAGGCCGCCAAATTCAGCGAGCATAGCCCGCAACGTATCGGGGGAGATTGTCATCGAGGTCTCCTCGAGGTCGGCTTTTCGGGCATTCGTTTCGCGCGGACTCGATACCATAGCTTGGGCATCTCGGCGGCGTGGTCACTTCACCGGGGCGGCACGTCGCGCAGCAATCATATGCAGCAATGCCGTCCGTGCCCAGGTACAGCCTCGTTGGCACTCCCAAGATCGCCAGGTAGTTCGCTTCCAGCGGGGATAGCGGAAGTAAGCGACAGTCGATCCGGTCACCAAAGAAGCTACCGAGGGCAGGTTGATCGAGGGGTTCGGCCGGCAAGATGCAGCGGCAACCGGCGCGCAGCACGCACCCATCTCAGGGGTGAATGACCTTTTCCTTCTTGAGCCGATTCGCGGCCGCGAGGCCCTCCAGGCCGAGGCGACTGACTAGTTCCGCACGGCACCGGACACGACCATGGAGGCCGTGTGGCCATGAAGCAACGTATCCAGCGTGGTCGCTGAGCAGGCCGGCACCGACCATGTGCATTCGAGAGCAGCGCACGGCGGCGCTGTGGCACTCCGATGACGCAGGCCTGATCATCAAGGAGGCTCGCTATTCTCTCTCCCCGACATTCAGCGTCAGCTGGGCTTGAGGCAGTACCCTGGGCGCGGCTGCGTCATACTGAGGAGGCTTTACGGTTGGCGAAGCATGCCCTGAGTCCCGCCGAAAGGGATCTATGGGAGCAAAGGGCCAGCGCAGTTTGAAAAGTCAGGTTGTTCGTGTTGCTCAGAATGGCAGCATCGCACGAGGAGAAGGCCATGAAACTTGAGAGCAAGGTCGCGATCATTACTGGCGTGGGGCCGAACATCGGGCGGGCGGTCGCCCTAGGTTTCGCCGGCGAGGGCGCTCGCGTAGCGTGCAACCATCGCCGCCCCGAGGCCGCGGAGCGCACCGTTAAGCTCATCCGCGAGGCAGGCGGCGAGGCGATGGCGATTCCCAACGACGTCACCGACGAGGCCGGGGTCGAAGCCTCGGTGCAACGCGTACTGGACGAATGGGGCCACGTCGACGTACTAGTCAACAATGCCGCGCAGATCAACCCCAAAGGTGTGCTCGACATGTCGTTCGGCGAGTTCCGGGAGCAGACCGCGTCCATCATCGACGGAACGTTCCTGTGGACGAAGTATGTGGCCAAATCCATGGTCGACCGAGGGGTCCGAGGCAGCATCATCAACGTCGTCACCTGTGCAGCCTGGCAGGGTGAGCCGGGTAACGTTGGCTACACCACCGCCAAGGGGGGCGTGGTCAACTTCACGCGCTCCGTGGCCATGGAACTGGCTCGCCACGGCATTCGGGTCAACAACATGACGCCGACCGCCACGCAACCTGAAGACGAAGAGGCCCTTCAACGGCGTCGTTCCCGCGCCGGACACCTCCCTACCCGCGATTTCACAATGGACTACGACGCCATTCCGTTGGGGCGAAAGCCGACCCCCAGCGACTACGTGCCCGCGTTCCTTTACTTGGCGTCGGACGACTCGTCGATGGTCACCGGGACCAACCTGACGGTGGACGGGGGCGTGCTC
>CAUYXS010000049.1:0-8635 GCA_963577205.1 Dehalococcoidia bacterium
CCAAGTACTACTGCATGGACGATGCAGCGCACTGGCCCCAGTGGGAGCATCCCGAAGAGCACGACCAAGTTCTCATCGACTTCATCGGCGGGAAAATGTAGCACGGCGCCCTGGTCATCCCGCGGGACATCGAAGACGAAGGACCTGGTGCATAGTTGCCGTTCCGCTCCGTACCAGGTCCTTCGCGGAGCCTGTACTCAGGCAACCGAAGGGCCCAGAGTGACCCTAGCGAGGGCGCCTCAGCCAGAGTGATGCTGGTCGGCCTATTCGGTGGTTGGCCGCGCGCCGGCGACGATGGCATCGACGTCGTCCGCCAGCGTGCGTGCGAGGCGCGGGCCCAGCCGCGTGACCACTAGCGCAGCGGCGTAGGAGCCGAGCTTCGCTGTGTCCACGGGGCTTAGGCCCTGCGTGAGCCCGTACAAAGCGCCCGCCGCGTAGACGTCGCCCGCGCCCGTCGTGTCGACGACCCGCACGACGTGCCCTTCGACGTGGCGCACCAGCCCATGGTTGTACACGGCTGAGCCGTCGGCGCCGCACGTCATGAAGACCGTATCGCAGTCGGCGCCCAGTGCTTGGAGCGAGGAGTCCCGTTGCGTTTGGGGGGCGCTGCCACCGTGGGCGGCTCCCGCGTAGATGGCGGCCTCGTGCTCATTGCAGAACAGCACGTCGACGGAACTGCGCACGATTTCGCGGAAGGCGTCGCCGAAGTGCAGAACCATTGCGGGGTCCGATAGGCTGAGGGCCACTGGCACGCGGGCCGCGACCGCTCTGACGATCGCCTGCTCGGCCGCCTCGCGGGTGGAGTCGCTCGCCCACAGGTACCCCTCCACGTAGAGCATGCGGCTCTGTGCGATGAGCTCACCGTGAATGTCGGCGACCCCCAGGGTCGATGATGCACCCAGGTGCGTCTGCATCGTGCGCTCGCCGTCCGGCGTTACCAGAACGAGGCAACTGCCGGTCGGCCCTTGCGCCGCCTCGACGGCGAAGTCGACGCCAGCCTCGGCCATGCTCGCGCGATACAGCGCTCCCGGCATATCGTCACCGACCTTGCCGGCGTAGAAGGCGCGGCCGCCGAACCGCGCGACGCCGACCATGGTGTTCGCGGCGGATCCGCCCGCGGCGTAGGTCAGTTCGTGCCCGATGAGGCCCTCGATCAGCGCCTCTTGGTCCTCGATGGCCACGAGCGTCATGACACCACGCTCGAGGCTGTGCGTCGTCAGCATCGTCTCTTCGATTTGAACCTCGGTATCGACGATGGCATTGCCGACTCCATAGACGTCGTATCGCTCTGGCATGACTGGCTCCGGGATGGTGACTTCTTGCGGGGGCGCGCGCAAGCTTATCCGACGGGGTGGGCTATCACATTTATTTTGCCCCAAAGCACCATGCCTTTGAACCGCGCGGAGCCGAGGGTGGCCTTATGCGCAGCGCTGATCGCTCGTTGACAGAGGCGGCGCGCGCCGGTACACTCGGGATGGCACTCCCCTCACCGTTGAGGCACGAGATGCCGGCACACTTATGTACGGCGAACGACGTCCCGAATTCGACCCCGATCAGCTTCTGCGCAACTTGCGCAGCGGCTTTAACCGCTTTCGCAGCAGTATTCCGGGTGGCGGCAGCGTCTCGCTGGTCTTCGGCGGTGGTCTGCTTCTCATTGCGTTGCTGTGGGCAGCCACCGGCTTCTATACCGTCGGTCCGGCAGAGCAGGCTGCGGTGCGGCTCTTTGGTGAGTTCCGAGGCACTGAGGGCCCTGGCCTGCATTGGTACCCGCCGAGCCCTGTCGGGACGCGTAACATTGAGTCAGTGCTCGAGACCAAGACAGTTGAAATTGGCTTTATCTCCGATCCCGCCCGCGACATTCCCGTCGAGGCGCTAATGATCACGGGAGACCTGAACATCGTTGACATCCAGATGGTGGTCCAGTACCGGATTGCCAACCTAGGAGACTTCCTGTTCCAGGTTGACGACCCCGGTGACGCGGACCGTGACGAGCGCGTAGGGCGCCCCGACGGACGGACGCTGAAGGACGCGACCGAGTCGGCGCTCCGCCAGGTCATCGGTCAGCGTTCCATCGACGATGCGCTGACATCGGGTAGGGAGGCCGTGCAGGAGGACACGAAGATAGTTCTCCAGCATTTGATGGATTCCTACGGCTCCGGTATTGAGATTCTCCAGGTCGTGCTCCAGACCGTCCGTCCGCCTGACCAAGTGCGCGACGCCTTTGACGATGTGGTTCGCGCCCGAGTCGACAAAGAGAGCCGCATTAACGAAGCCTTAGCCTTCGAGCAAGACCGCGTCCCGAGGGCGCAGGGTGACGCTGAACAGGTTACCCAGGCGGCCTTGGGGTTCAAGCAGGCTCGTATCGCCCGATCGCGTGGTGAGGCGGAGCAGTTCCTTGCTATCCTCAACGAATACGAAAGCTCCAAGACAGTTACACGTCAGCGTCTCTTCTTGGAAGCCATGGAGGAAGTCCTCCCCGGCATTACCCTCTTTGTTCTTGACCCGGAGGCGGCCAGCGGCGTTCTGCCGCTCCTGCAGTTGGGCCCTGATGCGGCGGGCTTGCTACCGACGGGAGCGGGTGGGTAATGAAGGTCATAATCCCCGTAATCGTCTTCCTCGTTGCAGCCCTCATTCTCGTACCGCAGGTGCTGTTCACCGTTGACGAGACGCAGTCCGTCATCATCACGCGCTTCGGTGAAGTCCGACGAGTGATCGACACGCCAGGCCTCAACACCAAAAGCCCCTTCATCGATGCCGTCAGCGTGCTCGACAGGCGGCTGCTGAGGGTCGACGTGCCGCCATCCAGCATGCCGGACGTAGAGAACCAGTTCTTGGATATCGATGCCTACGTGCGTTACCGCATCATCGACCCACGGTCATTCCGTGAGGTGCTGCTCAACGAAATTAGCGCGGGCGCCCGTATCAGCAACCTTGTGATCGCCGAGTTGCGGTCCGAGATTGGCCGGAGCAACCGCTCTCAGATCATCGGAGGTAAGCCCAGCCTCGATGGCACCGGTTTGGCCATTGTCGAACCATTGCTTGACGAGAGTGGCGAGTTCACCCGCGAGGCGATCACGCGCCGGGTGCGCGAGCGAGCTGACGCAAGGGTGAAGGAACAGAGATTCGGCGTCGAGATCGTCGACGTGCGCATCAAGCGAGCCGACTTCCCGGCTGCGACCGAGGAGAATGTCCTGACTCGTATGCGCACGGAGCGCGACGTCCAGGCGCAGCGCCTTCGCGCTGAAGGTGAAGAGGTATTCCTCACGCTCACAGCCGACGTTATCCGGCGTGTTGAGGTCATCGGAGCTGAGGCGGACGAGACCTCTAGCAAACTCCGCGGCGAAGGAGAGGGAGAGGCCATTCGCATCCTTGCCGATGCCCTCGAGCAGGATCCGGAGCTCTTCTCTTTCCTCAGGAGCCTGGAGGCCTATAAGTTATTCCTTCAGGATAACTCCACCTTGGTGCTGAACGCGGACAGCGCTCTGTTCAAGTTCCTCCAAGACCCCGGCACCGGCAGCCCCTAGCCCCCCGCTTATTGTTGGTTTGCCTTGGGCGAAAACCCTTCAGTGCTTGCCGCCAGGCGCTACGTCGATAGCCTCGCGCCCCACTAACCCGGAGGTCTTCCTATGGTCAGCTTCCAGACTCAAAAGGAGCCGGTCTACGGCTCTCAAGCCGTCGTCACAGCAAACCAGCCCGTCGCCTCGGCGGCCGGGCTGAGCATGCTGGCTGCGGGCGGCAACGTCGCCGACGCCGCGGTGGCCACGGCCTTTGCTTGTGGGGTCGTCGAGCCGCAGATGGTCGGTCCAATGGGCGGCGGCTACATCGTCCATCGCTCGCCAGAGGGCGAGATAACGGTGATCGACTTCTACGCTGAGGGCCCCGGCGCGGCCACCGAGACCATGTATGAGCCGGACGACGCGGCCGGCTTTGGGATCGTTAAGGGCGACAAGAACCAGACTGGGCACCTCGCCAGCGGCATTCCCGGTAACGCGAAGGGATGGCTCCGACTGCACGAACTCAAAGGAAGCCTCCCCTTGGCCCAGGTGCTGGCCCCGGCCATCGCCGCCGCCGAGTACGGCTTCCCCATCTCCTCTTACCTTCAGTACTCCCTGCGCAACACCGAAGCGCAGCTCGCTATGTTTCCGGAGAGCGCGAAGATATTCCTCGTGGACGGCAAGGCGCCGCCCGTCGGCTATCGCTTGGTGCAAGAGGACGCCGCCGAGACGTTGCGCATGTTCGCCAAGCACGGCTCTGACCATCTCTACAAGGGCGCATTGGGCGAGGCACTGGTGGCGGAGATGGAACGGGGCGGCGGCCTGATTACCCAAGCTGACCTCGATCAGTACGAAGTGCGCTACCCGGAGCCCATCCGCGGCACCTACCGTGGCTACGACATTATCGGTACTCCAATGACCAGCGGCGGCGGGCTGCTGAATATGCTGGGGCTGAACATCCTTGAGAACTTCGACGTGCGCTCGCTGGGCTTTGGCACCGCCGAATACTGGCACGTCCTCATCGAGACACTGAAGATCATGTTTGCGGACCGTGGTAAGTACCTTGGCGACCCCAAGTTCGTTGACTTCCCGCAGGAAGCGCTGCTGGACAAGAACTACGCTAGCAAGCGCGCGGCGGAGATACGAATGGACCGGCCCACTCCACACCAAGGAGGCGACCCTGTCTCCGTCGTCTCGGGCCACACTACTCACCTCACAGTGATGGCGGCGGACGGCTCGACGGTGACCATGACTACGACGCTGAACAACTCCTTCGGAGGGCGAGTGGTCGTCCCCGGTACTGGCATGCTGACCAACAACAACATGGCGCTGTTCAACCCGCACCCCGGCGGCCTTAACTCGGTCGGGCCGCTCAAGCGCATGCTCACCGCGACCGCGGCGACAATCGTCGAGCGTGACGGCAAGCCAGCGTTCGCCATTGGCACCCCTGGCGGATTGCGCATCTTCCCGACCGTGCTTCAGGGCATCGTCAACGTCATCGACCACGAGATGAGCATGCAAGAGGCTGTGGAGGCGCCGCGGCTATGGGCTAACGGCAACTTCGTCGAATTCGAGTCCACCTGCGACCGCAGCGTCATCGCCGAGCTGGAGCGCATGGGCCACAACATGAACGAGGTCGCTGTCATCGCCAACTGCATGAACGGGATCCAGGTCGACGCTGCATCCGGCATGCTCGTGGGTGCCTCCTGCTGGCGGGGCGATGGCCAACCGGCCGCGCTCTCGGGTGGCTTTGCCACCCACCGCAACGACTGGTACGGTTAGCCACTAGCTGGACCACACGCGGAAAATGCCAGGCCCCCCCCCGTGGTCGACGAGTACGGCTTAAGGGCTGGCGCGGCCAGATGCTGAGGGCGCATGCAGCTTCGATGCTTAGCGCATAGGACGGTGCGCGGTAGCGCCTCGCCCTATGACCCCCACGCGATAGGTGCCCGCAGCTATGTCTTGCTGATGAACGACTGGACGGCCTGCGGCGTGTACTCCAGCTAGGGGGCTTAACCCGACGCTTCGCCCTTGATGACCAAGCCCGCGTCGGCGCTTGTGCTGAGTGAGAGCGTGACAGTCACGGCGTCGGGCCGATCGGGCAAGCAGGCCAGAACCCAGGCACTGGCCTGCTACACTGGTCTGGATGGACCCCTCGCTCATCCGCAACTTCTGCATCATCGCGCACATCGACCATGGCAAGTCCACGCTCGCAGACCGCATGCTGGAGCTCACCGGCACCGTATCCGTACGCCAGATGCAAGCCCAGGTTCTCGATTCCATGGATCTTGAGCGCGAGCGTGGCATCACGATCAAGGCCCAGGCGGTGCGTATGTCCCATCGCCACGGCGGACGTGACTACGAGTTCAACCTCATCGACACGCCGGGGCACGTCGACTTCTCCTACGAGGTCTCGCGCAGCCTCGCAGCGTGCGAAGGCGCCATCTTGATCGTCGACGCCAGCCAGGGCATCCAGGCGCAGACGCTGGCCAACGTCTACCTCGCGCTGGAGCACGACCTCGCCATCATCCCGGTCATGAACAAGATCGACCTGCCGATGGCCGACGTGGGGCGGACGCTGGAGGAACTTGACCAGGCATTCGGTTTCCGTGCAGAGGAAGTCATGTCGGTGTCCGCCAAGGCCGGCACCGGCGTGCCGGAGTTGCTCGATGCTGTCGTCGCGCGCGTCCCGCCGCCTGAGGCGCACTTGGACCGTCCGCTCCGTGCCTTGGTGTTTGATTCCAAGTACGACTCCTACAAAGGCGTTGTGGCCTACGTTCGCGTGGTCGACGGCCAGGTCCGCGCCAACGACCGCGTGCGGCTGATGGTGGCGGGCACGCAGGTCGACGTGCAAGAGGTCGGTGCGTTTCGCCCGACCATGCAGCGCGAGCTGTCGCTGGTTGCGGGTGAAGTCGGCTACGTGGCGACTGGACTCAAGAGCGTCGGCGAGGCGCAGGTCGGCGATACGATTACCCTGGTGCGGAACGGTGCCACCGAGCCGCTGCCAGGCTACGGCGAGCGCAAGCCCATGGTCTTCGCGGGACTCTACCCGGCCGACGGTATCGAATTCCATGACCTGCGGGAGGCGTTGGAGCGCCTGCAGTTGAATGATGCGGCGCTGGCCTTCGAGCCCGAGAGCTCGGTGGCGCTCGGCCCCGGATTCCGCTGCGGCTTCTTGGGGCTGCTGCACATGGAGATCGTCCAGGAGCGGTTGGAGCGTGAGTATGGGCTTGACCTAGTGGTCACCGCGCCAAGCGTCGCGTATCGGGTTGTCATGCACAATGGCGAAGTGCGCGAGATCGAGCGCCCCAATGACCTCCCCACCGGCGGCGAGCGTGAGGCGGTGCTGGAGCCGTGGCTGAACGTCAGTATCATCACTCCCTCGCGCTTTGTGGGTGGCATGATGGAATTGACCAACAACCGGCGTGGCATCTTTAAGCGCACAGAGTACCTAGACTCCGCGGTGACGGCGCCCGGCAATGCCAGCATGCCCTCGGCAGACCCGCGTGTGCTCATCGAGGCGCAGGTACCCATGGCTGAGGTGCTGGTCGACTTCTACGATCAGATCAAGAACCGCAGCAAGGGCTACGCATCATTGGACTACACTTTTGCCGAGTACCGGGTGGCCGATCTCGTGCGCCTGGATGTGCTGGTCAACGAGATCCCCGTCGATGCTCTGTCGCTGGTCATGCATCGCGACGGCGCGCAGCACTTGGGGCGCGAGCTGGTCGTGAAGCTGCGCTCGCTGATCCCGCGCCAGCTCTTCGACGTGCCGATCCAGGCCGCCGTCGGCTCGCGCGTCGTCGCTCGCGAGACGGTGAAGGCGCTGCGCAAGAACGTGCTGGCCAAGTGCTACGGCGGCGACGTCTCGCGCAAGCGCAAGCTGCTAGAGAAACAGGCCGAGGGCAAGAAGCGCATGAAGCGCGTCGGCAACGTTGAGGTGCCGCAAGAAGCCTTCCTCGCTGTCCTCAAAATGGAGCGCTAGCGGGCTCGCTGCCACATGAAGCAGCCCGGCGAGTCCTTGGGGTCGCCGGGCGCGCCGTCGATGGCATCGACCAGCGTCATGCTGTGGCCTTGGAGCGTGGCCAGCACTGCCTGCGCATCGTACAGTCGGAACGAGCCTGAGGCTCCGTAGTCCTTGCCGAAGACTGTCCACCCGCTGCCGTCCTGTCCTCTGTCTGGCCCAGCGCCATGCTCATTGCCTCATTTGAAGTGCAGGCATAGCGCGACGTCGAACGCACCGTCGGTAAAGTGCAGCGGCGCATGGAGATCGTGGGCTGCCAGGGACTCGGCGAGGTCCGGGTGGCCCCGGCCAACTCCGCGAGTGCGATCACGTCAGCATCGGTCCATAGCAGAGAGATACGAGTCGTGGTAGACGGACTGGATTAAGGTCTCGGCGACCTCTTAATGTAGCGCTCGGCCTGGCGCCGATACCCCTCGAGGCTGTAGCTGCCGGCGTTGCTCACGCTCGTGACGCTCGCTCCCGGCCAACGCCTGACCTAAGCCCAACGCCGCCTCAGCATCCGGTCACAAGGGAGGATTATCTCCTTCGCCCCGTCGCGCCCTCCACAGGGCGGGGCATTTCGTGTTCATTCGGCCTCGGGGGTCAGCTCCGCGAGCCAGTGGCTGAGGTCGTCGGCGTACTCATCACGCTGGAGCGCCAGCTCCACGGACGCCTTCAGCAGGCCCATCGGCGTGCCGCAGTCGTAGCGCTTGCCTTCGTAGCGGTAGGCGAAGACGGGCTCGCGCTTCGCCAGCACGCCGATGGCGTCGGTGAGCTGGAGCTCGCCGCCCGAGCCTGCGGTGATGGCCTCGAGTGCCTTAAAAATGGCGGGCGTGAAGACGTAGGGCCCAGTGATCGCCAGCGTTGACGGGGCTTCCTCCACCGAGGGTTTCTCGACTACATGAC
Source organism: Dehalococcoidia bacterium (assembly GCA_963577205.1). Classification (GTDB taxonomy): domain Bacteria; phylum Chloroflexota; class Dehalococcoidia; order Lucifugimonadales; family Australimonadaceae; genus CAUYXS01. The sequence goes on from CAUYXS010000049.1 coordinate 8,404, forward strand.
TTACCCGCAGTTCGCGTTCCGAGACGGCGTTCCCGGCGACGATGCCGAAGCGCGAGACCTGGTCCTGTGGTGCCTCAATGACGCCCACGACGCTGCCTCCTCGCTCCTCAAACACCGACAGCAGCTGCCGCGTCGCGGACGGTTCGCCGATGATCACCTCGTCGGGGAGGTAGACGACGAAGGGCTCGTCGCCGACGACGGTACGCGCCATAAGGACAGCGTGGCCGAGGCC
>CAUYXS010000050.1:0-8583 GCA_963577205.1 Dehalococcoidia bacterium
TGGTGACCATACCTACGGATGAGGCTAGGATCACGGCCGCGAGCACATAGAAGATCGCTAGCGTCACTTAGGACTCTGTCCTCTCGGTCTGGTTGGCGCTCGGCTCGGCGTTGGTACTCCGAGCCGCCGCGGCTGCCGCGCGCTTTGCCAGCGCGGCAACCGCGACATTCTTCTCGGGGTTTACCGCCTGCCAGCGAGTTTCTGCCATGTACTTGCGGCCCTGGCCGAGGAGCAACTCGAGGTCAGACCGAGCGCCGTTGCGGGCGAAGCTCGATAGCTCATGCTCGTGCGTCATCTCGATGGCGTCGAAGGCGCAGACGTCGACGCAGATGCCGCACAGGATGCAGCGATTGAGGTTGATCTCAAACGTCTCGATGATCTTGCGTCGATGGCTCTCGCCCGACTCGAATTTGGGATTGTCGTGCATCTGTGCCGACATGCACTGCGTGGGGCACTCGCGCACGCACACCATGCACCCGGTGCAGAAGGGCTCGGCCGCGGTCTCGTCCCACAGCAGCGCGGGGAAGCCCATGTACCGGTCCTGCACCGGCAAGTGCTGGTCTGGGTAATGCGCAGTCACCGGCTTGCGAAATAGCCAGCGTAGCGTCGTTAGGAGTCCTTTAAGGCCCGATAACATGCGTTTGTTCCCTTAGCCCGCCGTGGACTCGACCTGCGGGGTGTCCGACGTCGGCGCCGAGCGCGCCCGATGAGCGATGGCCTGGCGGGCGTACCGGCGAGCCCGCTCCATGGCGGGTTCGCGCTGGCGGCGTACCTGGAGGTAGCAGGGCACCGCGAGTGCGGCAGCCGACAGCAGCGTTAGCGACCAGATGGGCCAGCCGTAAAACTGCTGGACCGCCGCCGCGACCACCGCTGTGAAGGATAACGGAATGAGGAGTTTCCAGCCGAGGCCCATCAGCTGGTCAATGCGGAGTCGTGGGTACGAGGCGCGTATCCAGAAGATGATCAAGACCACGGCGTAGGTCTTCCCCAGAAGCAGAGCCACTGCCGCCACGTCCGGCAACTCCCCGAAGGGCCAGCGCCAGCCGCCGAGGAACAGCAACGCGGTTAGCAACGCGATGACGAAAGTATTGATGTACTCGGCCAAGAAGAAGACGGCCCAGTGCGCCCCGCTGTACTCGACGAAGGGTCCACCAACGACTTCAGACTCGGCGAAGTAGATATCAAAGGGAGTGCGGCCGACCTCGGCTATCCCGGCAATGAGGAACACCACTAGCGCCAGAGGCAGCACCGCGGCGTAGGGCACAGTTCCCTGGGCATCGACGATCTCCACGAAGTTGAGGCTGCGGGCGAGGATCGCCACGCTGAGTAGCGCCATGATGATCGGAATCTCATATGAGACCAGCTGCGCGGCCGAGCGAAAGCCGCCCAGCACGGCGTACTTGCTGGCTGAGCTCCAACCGGCCAGCACCATGCCAACGATGCTGAGCACCGAGAACGCGATGAAGAAGAAGAGGCCCAACTCTAGGTCGCGGACCACCAGCTCGCGGGCGAACGGGATGGTCAGCCACACCACGAAGCCGGGGACAAAAACCAAGAGCGGAGCGACGTAGAAAATGGCGCGCGCGGATGGGCCAGGGCTGACATCCTCTTTGAGCAGCAGCTTCAGCGCATCGGCGACGGCTTGGAGCAAGCCAAACGGGCCGACGCGCGTCGGCCCGACCCGGCCCTGGAGCCGGCCCAGGAACTTGCGCTCCAGCCATACGAGCGACAACGTTACGACCATGAGTCCGTTGAACAGCGCAAGCAGGCCAATGGAAACGAAGAGAATGTCTCGGCCTTCGACGCTCACCGGTCCACCTCGCCGAGGACGATGTCCAGCGAGCCAAGGATGGCCACGGCATCGGCGACGTAGGCGTCGCGCAGCATCGGCTCCAGCGCCACGAGGTTGCAGAAGGACGGTGGGCGCACTTTGAGTCGGTACGGCTTGTCGGTCCCGTCGCTGACCAAGAACACGCCTATATCTCCCCGCGGGTTCTCGGCGTGGACGTACACTTCGCCCTTTGGCGGCCGTGCGATGCGTCTCCCCCCCGCCATGACCGGGCCTTCGGGCAACTGGGCCATGGCCTGCTCAATGATGTCCAGCGACTCGTAGCACTCGCGCAGGCGCACCCAGTAGCGGTCCCAGCAGTCGCCGAACTCGCCGATGGGCACGTTGAAATTGAAACGGTCGTAGACTTCGTAGGTGTCGTCCTTGCGCACGTCGTACGGGACCCCGCTGCCGCGGAGGCAGGGTCCCGTGAGACCGGTGCTGATGGCCGTCGCGGCGTCAATGACCCCGATGCCACGGGTGCGCGCCAAGTAGACCTCGTTGAACGTGAGGAGCCGGTCGACTTCGTCGACGCCCTTGCGCAGGTCCGCCACGACGGCCCGGACGCGGCTTGCGAAGTCGGAGGGAACGTCCTCCTTGAGCCCACCGATGCGAAAGTAGTTGTGCATCATGCGGGCGCCGGTGACGTGCTCGAACAGGTTCTGGATGCGCTCGCGGTCGCGGAACGTGTACATGACCGGGGTCATGGCGCCCACGTCGAGGGCGTAGGTGCCGATGAACAAGAGGTGGCTGGCGACTCGATTGAGCTCGGCCAAGACCACGCGTAGGTACTGGGCGCGCTCCGGCACTTCCAGGCCCATTAGCCGTTCAACGGCACGGACGAAGACGTGCTCGTTGTTGAGGTTAGAGACGTAATCGAGGCGGTCGAACAGCGTGACGACCTGGCCGTAGGTCTCGTTCTCGCTGATCTTCTCGGAGCCGCGATGCAGGTAACCGATATGTGAGCGACAGCCGACAATGCGCTCGCCGTCGAGGGACAGCACCATGCGGAACACGCCGTGGGTCGCCGGGTGCTGCGGCCCCATGTTCAGCATCATGTCGACGGAATCGAACTGTGGGTCGGTGGTCGCCATGCTTAGTACTCGTCGTAGCCGTGCATCGGAAATGACTTCAGGCCGGGGTGCCCTTCGAAGCCTTCGTACAGAAGCAGCGGAGCCAGATCACTGTTGCCGTCGAAGCGCACACCGAAAAGGTCGTGGGCCTCGCGCTCGTACCAAGCAGCAGCCTCCCAGAGCGGAGTGACGGTGGAGATGGCTGGGTCGCCGGCCGGCAGGTCGACCTTGATGATCGCCTTGCGGTCGCCGGCGATGGAGAACAGCACGTAGTCCAGCTCGATGCGCTCGATGTAGTCCACGGCGAGCAGGCAGTGGAGCATGTCCATGGCCAACGTCGCGTCGTCGCGGCAGCGTTGCGCCACGGCAGGGAGCGCGGCGGGCGCGACGCGCACCCAAGGAATGTCGTCGCGCCCGCCCGCCGCCAATGCCCGATTGCCAATGACCGCCGCCAGCGTCTTGGCGGTGGCTTCGCCTTTGGCGTTCAGGACCTCTTCGGCCACTTCGATGGGAGGGCCGCGGTGAGCAGCAGGGCGAGGTGCCTCGGTGTCGCCGGCTGGAGTCGCGTCGGACTCAGACTGTGGTGGCTGCTCCTTAGCCACGGGCGCCCTCGCGGGCGTCGCGCTTGATCTTCTGTTGGAGTTTCATGATGCCATCCATCAGCGCTTCGGGGCGGGGTGGGCATCCTGGCACATAGACATCGACAGGGATGATGTGGTCCACCCCCATGACGACGCTGTAGGAGCGGTAGTAAGGCCCTCCGTTGGTGGCACAGCTGCCCATGGCAATGACCCACTTGGGGTCCGGCATCTGCTCGTACAGCAGACGTATAGGCTCCGCCATTTTCTTGACCACAGTGCCAGCTACGATCATCACATCGGACTGGCGAGGCGAGGGCCAAGTCACGACTCCAAAGCGATCCAAATCGTGGTGTGCCAGGTGCGCCGAGATCATCTCGATGGCACAGCAGGCGAGCCCGAACGTTAGCGTCCAGAGCGAGTTGCTCCTGGCGAGCGCTGCGATCTGGTCGAAAGTCGTAGTGATAACTCCGGGCGCACCGGACAAGGCATTGGGCGCGGGGGCGTTGCCCTTTCCCGTCGACACCGAGCCACCCTCCGCCGTCTCGAAGAAGCGGCCCTCTTTCGGGCGATCCCATTTCTCGGGGACGAATAACGGAACAGGCTGCGCCGACAGAGGGACGGGCTGCTCTGAGCCCGTCGACGGGACCTGCCCTGGTTCGATAGGGGTGCTCATCGCCACTCCAGTACACCCTTGCGCCACGCATAGGCGACCCCGAACAGCAGGATCGCGATGAATAGCATCATGGCGTAGAAGACATAGGACGCCGCCTCCACGAAGACCAGCGCCCAAGGGAAAAGGAAGACCGCCTCCACGTCGAAGATCAGGAACATGATCGCGAAAATGTAGTAGCGAACATGGAACTGCGAACGGCCCATGGGGCTGGGACGGATGCCAGACTCGTAGGGGATGGCCTTTTCGGCCGACGGACGCCGCGGCGCCAGGACCCGCGAGGTCATGAACATAAGGCTGATGGCGCCGAATCCAAGAACGACAGCCAGGACAATAGCGGTCCAGTCCGTTGCGTAACCTGCTGGGGGTGGCATCCGACCTCTCAGGACTGTGGGGAGGGCCTCGGCGCGGCCCGCGGGGACAGTATCACTAGGGCTGCAAGAGCGTCAACGACGGTGCGCGTTGAGTTCTGACGGGCTCGGGGTGGGCTCGGAGGGGAAGAACCGGAATCAGGCGTCGAGCGCCATGATCGTGCCCAGGTCCTTGTCCCCGCGGCCACTCAGGTTGACGAGCACGGACTGGTCTGGCCTCAGCGAAGGCGCAAGGGTGTTGATGACATAGGCGATGGCATGCGCGGATTCGAGGGCGGGAATGATGCCATCAACTCGGCTGAGGAGCCGTAGCGCTGCGACTGCTTCGTCGTCGGTAACGCTGACATAGGTGGCGCGGTTGCTGTCCTTCAGCCATGCATGCTCGGGGCCGACGCCGGGGTAGTCGAGCCCCGCCGAAATGCTGTGAGTGGGCAGTACCTGACCTTCCGGCGTCTGGAGCAAATATGACATGGCGCCGTGCAGGACGCCGAGCCTGCCCTCGCCCAGGCTGACAGCGTGGTGGCCCGTTTCGATCCCTTCGCCTGCCGCCTCAACGCCGATAAGGCGTACGCTCTCGTCGCCGACGAAGGGGTGGAACATGCCGATGGCGTTGGAGCCGCCGCCTACACAGGCCACGACGTAGTCAGGGAGCTTGCCGGCCGCTTCGAGGCTCTGCTCTCTGGCCTCGCGCCCGATGACCAACTGGAAGTCGCGCACCAGCATCGGGTAAGGGTGCGGGCCCACCGCGCTGCCGATGAGGAAGTGCGTGTCGGCGACGTCGGCCACCCAGGCGCGGATGGCCTCGCTGACAGCCTCCTTCAGCGTCTTGCTGCCGGCGTCCACCGGGTGGAGCTCAGCCCCGAGGAGCCGCATGCGGAAAACGTTGGGTTCCTGGCGGCGCATGTCCTCAGTGCCCATGTACACGGTGCACCCTAGGCCGAGCATCGCGCAGGCCGTGGCCGAGGCGACGCCGTGCTGGCCGGCGCCCGTGTCGGCGATGACGTGGCGCTTGCCCATCCGTTTGGCCAGCAATGCCTGGCCCATGGCGTTGTTCATTTTGTGGGCGCCGGTGTGGCACAGATCTTCGCGCTTGAGATAGATCTGCGCGCCGCCGGCGTGCGCCGTCAGTCCCTTCGCGTGGTACAGCGCCGTGGGCCGCCCCACAAACTCGTGTAGCAGGCTAGCGAGCTCGGCCTGGAACGCTGGATCGACCTTCGCCTCCAAGTAGGCGGCCTCCAACTCGGCCAGCGCGCCCATGACCGTCTCAGGGACGTACTGGCCGCCGTACTGGCCGAAACGTCCTCGCTCATCAGGTACCGTAGTCATGCATCCCTCCTTCGCAGAAAGCGGCGGAGCCCCTTGCGGCTCGCCGCCTTATCCGTGGCTCGGACTGCCTCCACGAAGGCCCGCACCTTCGCTAGGTCCTTCGTGCCGTCCGATTCGACACCGCTCGATGTATCCACGCCCCAGGGCTTCACCGTGGCTACCGCCTCGCTGACGTTGTAAGGCGTCAGGCCACCGGCCAGCCCGAGCGCGAATGCCTGGGCGAGGCCCTCGGCCAACTTCCAATCGAAGCGCCGCCCCGTCCCCCCGTAGGCGCCTACCGGCTGCGCGTCGAGCACGATGCGGTGGCCCGCCATGATGTGGCGTTGGGCCAAGACCATGATCTTGGGAAGCTGGGCGGAGACGGGCACGTCGGGATCGACGCCGACGACCCGAAAGACGGGGACCGTCATCTCTGCGCAGTAGGCCATGCCTTCGTCGGCGCACAGCTGAACGGCATCGAGCCCGAGCCTGGCGACGAAGTCGTTGACCTCGCCGGCCGGCTGGTCGCCGAACAGGCCGATGACTTGCGGGCGCGGCGTGGAGCCAAGGCCGTCGCGGAATTCGCGCATCAGCGGTTCAGCCCGATCCGCGGTTACGGTGCGCTTCAGGCCGGGGATGAAGACGAGGCCGATGGCGTCTGAGCCCGCCTCGGCGGCGACGAGCATGGGCTCGACGGTGGTGAAACCGCAGATCTTGACGTGCGTCATGCCGCGCTCGCGCCTCCGGCGCATGGCTGCCCAAACTCTGTCATCCTAAGCCTCGGCGCTTCCAGGGCATCCCCGCTCATACGCTCGCCAGCTCGCGGACCTTGGTGGCCGTGTCCCTTGCGGTGACTAGGGCCTCGCCTACCAGAATCGCGTTGATGCCCGCCGCTTTCAGCGGCCTCACGTCGTCCGCGCTGTGGATGCCGCTCTCGGCAACGATCACCCTGCCCTGCGGGATCAGCGGACGCAGGCGAAGGGACAGCGACGTGTCGACGTTGAACGTCTTGAGGTTGCGGTGGTTGATGCCGATGATCTCCGCGTTGGCTTTTAGCGCCGCCTCCAGCTCAGCCTCGTTGTGGACCTCCACCAACGGCTGCACCCAGACGGACTGCGCGGCGGCCATGAGCTCACTCAGCAATGATGGCTCCAGCATGGCGACGATGAGCAGCGCCGCATCCGCACCCCAGGCGCGCGCCTCCACCAGCTGGTACGGGTCGTAGAGGAAGTCCTTGCGGAGGACGGGTAGCGACACGGCGGCCTTCACCGCCGCGAGGTGCTCCAGGCTGCCCTGGAAGTGATCGGCCTCGGTCAGCACGGAGATGGCCGCGGCGCCGTTCTCGGCGTAGAACGTTGAGAGGCCGACCGGGTCGTAGTGCTCCGCCATGACCCCGCGTGAGGGCGATGCCTTCTTCACCTCCGCGATGAGGCGCACGGTGTCACCCCACAGCGCGCCTGAGAAGTTGAGCGGGGGTGGGGTTGCTTTCGCTCGCGCCTCCATTTCGGCCAAGGGCACTTCGCGCTTGTGGCGGGCCACCTCCACGCGTTTGTGTTCCAGTATCGTGTCGAGAATCGTTCCGGTGGTCATGGCGCTACTCCAGAGTCTTGCTTAGTGCGGCGAGTTCGCTGACCTTGGCCGTGGCCGCGCCGCTATCGATCTGCTCGCGGGCTAGGGCGACCCCCGCGCGGATGTCGGCGCAGCGCCCCGTGACCGCGAAGGCTGCGCCCGCGCTCAGCAGCACGAGATCCTTGCGCGGCGACGTACCAGGGGCGAGGGCCTCGTGGAACATCGCGACGTGATCGTCGGCCGTCGCGGGTTGCAGGTCGCTGACTTGGGCCCGAGAGATGCCCGCGTCTTCGGGGCTGATGGTGAACGGACGCACCTTGCTGCCCGCGACCTCCCAGGCGCTCGTTGTCGTGGTGGTCGTGATCTCATCCATGCCGTCGTCGCCGGCAGTGACCCATGAGCGCTTAGTTCCGAGGATGGCGAGGACACGCGCGATCTTCTCGGCGGTACTGGCGTTGGCGGCGCCGATGAGCTGGTACTGCGCGCCTGCGGGGTTCGTGAGCGGGCCCAGGATGTTGAACACGGTGCGCACGCCCAGCTCGCGCCTCACGGGCGCGGCATGGCGGGTCGCGGGATGGAATGCCGGCGCGAACATGAAGCCGATGCCGACCTCGCCGATGCAGCGATTCACCCCTTCAGGGCTGAGCTGCATTTTGACGCCGAGCGCCTCTAGCAAGTCCGCACTGCCCATCTTGCCAGACATCGCGCGGTTACCGTGCTTGGCGACATGAATGCCTGCTGCCGCCACGACGAAGGATGCGGCGGTCGAGACGTTGAAGGGCCCGACGCTGTCGCCGCCGGTGCCCACGATGTCGATCACGTCGCCGTTGGGCTCCACTCGAAAGGCGTTCTCGCGCATGACCGAGGCCATGCCCGCCATTTCTTCGGGGGTCTCGCCGGTCATGCGCAGCGCTACGAGGTAGGCGCCGATCTGCGCCGGCGTCGCTTCGCCCGCCATGATCTCCCGTGTCGTGGCGGCCGCCTCAGCCTGGCTGAGCGAGGCGCCGCTGATGAGCTTAGCGATGGCGTCGGTGATCACGCCTCCACCTCATTTGATACTCGCCCGCCTTGAGGCGCCGGCGCCTCAAGGAAGTTGCGGAGCAGGTCATGGCCTGCCTGTGTCATGATCGACTCGGGGTGAAACTGGATCCCCTCGACGGGGTGTGTCCGATGCCGCACCCCCATG
>CAUYXS010000051.1:0-8196 GCA_963577205.1 Dehalococcoidia bacterium
AAGTGATAGACGCGTAGGTACCCAGGGAGTCGGATTGAGGTGACGGACTGGACGCCACGGACCAGCCGATGGAAAGGCTGGCCGAGCCGTCGCCATGGCCGCATTGGGGGCCAGGTGCCCACATCCGGGAAGTCGGACTGGGGCACGGGGAACGCTGTCTTCTCCGACAACCAGGGGCCGTGGTCGTCGCCGTTCCCACTGCCATCACCCGTCTCAATAACGTAGTCGGGCTGATAGGAGTAAAAACGATTAAACAGCATCCCGATGGCGTCGCGGTGGAGCATCTGGAAGTGGCCACCGCCGGCGCCCTCAACGTGGTAGCGCCAGTTGCCGTAGACCTGGCGGTGGCGGAACTTGACCACCGTCGCGTCCTCCAGCAGCAGCGCCGGTGCGTCCTCCTCCAGAGGGACTGGTGCGCCCCGCCCAATCCAGACCCAGACGATGCCCTTGCGCTGCTCGACCGGGAACGTGCGGATGCGCACCTTACCGACGACGGGGCTGTCGGGCCCGTCGGTCAGCGCCGCGACGCAGCGTCCGTCCGTCAGGTCGAATGTCCAGCCGTGGAACCGGCAGGACAGCGTATCGGTACCGGGGAACTCGTCCTTGCCCAGCGACATCCGCGCGCCTCGATGCGGACACTCGTCCTGCACGGCGTAGATGCGCTTGCCCCGGCGGACCAGGGCGATGGGCTCGCCCAGCAGGACCATGCGCTTGGGGCGCCGGCCGAACTCGCGCTCGCCACAGGCGGGGTACCAGTAGTTCTGGAATCCCGTGACCGCTCTCTCATAGGGAGTCGTGGTTGTTGTGGTCGCCATTGTTGACTCCTAATGCTCCGGCGGCCGGCTCGCGGCACACTCCGCGGCGACCTCATCAATGCGCGCGAAGTGGACGCCGGGCCAGGTGCCGCTCATCGCTCACCCCTCGACCGCCCCATGTGCCGCTTGGGTGGGCGCAGGCCGACCCCGCGCTCGCCGGTGCAGGATAGCGCACGGCTGCCTGCGTTCTGAAATACTTCGCCAAGCCGCATTCGTACTGTGAGACCCAAGGAGGTTCCTCCATGGAACGACGCTCTTCGCCTGGACGCCTGCGTGGATTCGTCCGGCGTCCCACGGCCGCCGAGTTTCAGGGCATCGCCGCCGACCATGACATCATACTGACCGACGCGGAGGCGGAGGAGGTGGCGGAGGCGGCTGCCGGGATGCTGGGCGCGGTCGACAGAATCGACGACCTGCCGGTGCCATCGATTCCGGTGAGGTATACACAGCGTAACCCCGGACGGCGTCCTACCTCGCAGGAGGACCCCTACAACGCGTTCATTCGCCTCTGCGAGGTCAAAGGCGCGCCCAGTGGGCCGCTGGCCGGCAAGCGGGTCGGCATCAAGGACAACATCAAGGTGGCCGGCGTGCCAATGACCAACGGCTCGCGGCTGCACCGGGACTACGTGCCGGATCACGACGCGACGGTGGTCGAGCGCCTGCTGGACGCCGGCGCCACCATCGTAGGCAAGCTCAACATGGACGACTTCTCGTGGTCCGGCACAGGCGAGACGTCGACCTTTGGGCCAACCCAAAACCCCCGCAACCCGGCCTTCTCACCTGGCGGCTCGTCCAGTGGCAGCGGCTCGGCAGTGGCCTCGGGTCACGTGGACATGGCCATCGGCGCCGACCAGGCAGGCAGTGTGCGCATCCCGGCGTCATGGTGTGGAGTGGTCGGCATCAAGGCGACTCATGGCTTGATCCCGACCTTCGGTGCCACCTATATGGACCACACCATCGACTTCCTTGGCCCCTTGGCACCCAGCGTGGCCGACGCAGCGCTGATGCTGGAGGCCATTGCTGGTGAGGACCCACGCGACCCGCAGTGGGTTCGAGGGTCCATCCGCACCGAAACGTACACGAAGGCGCTCACCGGTGACATTGCCGGCCTGCGGGTCGGTGTCGTGCGGGAGGGATTTGACTGGGGCTTCGCCGAACGAGACGTGGTAGATAGCGTGCGGGCCGCGATAGCCAAGCTAGAGTCGTTGGGCGCGATCATCTCTGACGTGTCTATTCCGTGGTGGCCGGATGCGTGGCCAATCGAGGCGACGCTGCTGTCGCACTCCGTGTCGGCGACGATCGACTCGGGCGGTGAGGGATTCTCCCGAGGAGGCTACGCCGACCCCGCGTTCCAACAGGCGCTGGGCAAGGGGCTGCGGTCGGCGTCGGGGCACGACCTGGCGCCTTTCTTTCTGGTCAGCTACGTCGTTGGCGAATACCTGCGGCGGGATTACTTCAGCGCCTACTGGGGCAAAGCCCAGAACCTGCGCATGGCCTTGCGGCAGCAGGTCGACGACGTGTTCGCGCACGTCGACGTGCTGGTCACACCGACGACGGCCATCAAGCCTTCGCGACTGCTGGACGAGCCGCTGACGCTGCGGGCCCTTGGCGAAAAGGGCTCATCAAATACGCACAACACCTGCATCTTCAACCTGACCGGCCACCCAGCGCTCAGCGTGCCCTGCGGAACCGGGGCGGACAGTCTGCCCATCGGGCTGCAGGTTGCGGGGCGCCACTGGGAGGAGAGCACCATCCTCCGCGTGGCTCACGCGTTCGAGCAGGCGTGAAATTCGCGAGCCTGCTCGGCCTGCTGCTGGCGCTGGCCGGATGCACAGGTGGCGCAACCATCAGGATCACCGGCGCTGGCGGCCGAAGCTGCTATCTGATGGAACCCGCGTCTAGTGGCGGCTCTAGGCAACGTCAACACAGCATCGCCTCTTGGTTAGGGGTTAACGTCTCGGTCGTCTATGGCAGTAAGCCTCTGGTAGTCGGCTGCCAATTCGCCAGCGCGGCTTCCGTTGCCGAGGGACTCGTAGACCATCCCGAGAAAGCGGTATGCCTCTGCCCCGATAACTAGGCTCCCTGGGTCGAGATCCAAGCCTCGCTCACCTGCCACCGCGGCGTTCTCTGCGAGACCGAGCTCCCAGAAAGCCAAGCTCTTGAACAGATAACTGGCCGCGGCATACTCCGTTTCGCCAGCCAACTCGATCGCGGCTTCAAGGTCCACCAGAGCGGCCGCCGGCATGCCTTGAAGTATGCGGTGCTCACCGAGCACCTGGTGGATGAGGAAGTCATTGGGTTGCAGGTCGCGCACGCGCTCTAGGAGTGCAATTCCCTCGGCCAGCCTAAGCCCTTGAGCTGCTTCCGCCGCGAGGAGGGTTCCCTCAGCCAGTGCGAATGCTTCTCTCGTTGCGTAGGGGTTAATGCGCAACGCCGCCTCGTAGTCCAGGCGCGCTAGCTTGAGCAGGTGGCTCTGCTGCTGATCAGACCCCGCGTTGCCAGCGGCGAGGTTGTGAGTCTGGCCACGAAGCTCGTGGTAGTAGGAGACCTCTGGCGCCAGTGAGAGCGCTCGATCGATCTCCTCAAGGGCGCTTGTCGGGTCGCCGTGAAGGAGGCTGCTCTCTGCCGCAGACGCGGCTACCGAGGCGACAACGTAGTCCACGTTCTTCACCCATGAGACCCAGCCTGCCAGTATCATGATAACGAGGGCAATCCCGACCGCACCGAGATCGATGCCTCTCGCTAGAGCAGCCCGCGGGCGCCGGGCCGCGCTTCGTTCGTGTCGAGGAGCCTGCGCCTCAGATGGCGCGGGCTCCGAGCGCTGCATCGCGACGAACAGTCCGAGCATGCCCCACAGCATCGTGAGGTCGGCGATCCTCGGAACCGTAGTCACGGAAGCCACGAGCCACCCGGCAATCGCCGCGAGCAAGCCAGCGTGCAGGAGCTGCGTCGGATCGTGGCCGCCATGCCAAGGAGCACGGAGCCGTCGAGCGCCAAGCATCATGACGGCTGCCATCAGGCCAACGAATGCACCCAAGCCCAGCGCGCCATTCTCGACCAACAGGTGCAGGTAGTGGTTGTGGGCGTGATTTGGTGGGGGGCCCGGCGGCACGAACCACTCGGAGGCCAGGCCCAGAGAGATGACGTAGACGAACACTTCCGGGCCGTACCCGATGAGAGGGCGAACGACACTCAACTTGTCCGTCTCTCCCTCGAACCACGGTCGCTGGCTGAACACACGGAGAGAGCCGTCCCACATCTGGAGCCGGAACGTCAGGCCGCCGGATGTGGCACCCGAGATGCTGGCCGCTCGGCCGCCCACGGCAGCGAGGGCGCCATCCCCCTCTCCGTCGTTGCCGCCAGGCAGGGCGATCAAGGCCACGGCCAGGAGTACGGCCGGGCCGAATAGTTTGGACAAAGGCGGAAGAAGGCTCAGCCGTGAGGTGAACACCAGCGCCGCTACGAAGGCGAGGCCACCCGCGGCGAAGCCGACCCACGGCCCGCGGGAGAGTGTGAATGCCAAGGTCGCCATCTGGATGGCCAGGACCGGTATCCACAACACCGCAACGCCGAGTCGCCGGTCCGGCATCCAGTGCGCGGCTGCGGCACCGGCGCTGAGCAGCGTCGTCAGGAGCAGGAGGTCCGCCGCGAAGATGGGGTTCCCTAGCGTCGAAACGACCCGCGGCCCTGGCACGGTATGGAAGTTGAATGGATCGACGCCGAAGTGCTCGCCTGCTCCGAGGGTTGCCACTGCGACACCGCTCGCAACCATGACCCCAACGAGGCGATGGACCTGGGCCGTGGCCCTAGCTCGGTGCGCGATGACGAAGAACAGGACGATGAACGCGGCAATGGTGTACAGGGAATACCCGTCCATCCCAGGCGTCGTTCCCCAAATGCTGACTCGCCAGATAGCCGAAAGGAAGGTCGACAGTGTGTGGACGCCAAGGACTGCCAAGGCACTGCCGGCGACCCATCGGGCGGGGTGAGTGCGCAGCCACGTTCGTGCTCTTGCCACCGATGGCCATCGCGGAGTTGGCGACGAGGCCCACTCGACGGCTACAAGCATGACTATGAGGCCAACAGAAACGCGGACGGTCGCAACCTTTGCGACCTGCGCCGCCCACGGCGTGTACATCACGGGCGTGAGGCCCACGGCGACCAGCCATAGGCCTTCGATGGCGGCCGGCAGCCGACTTCGCCATCCCCGTGAAATCGCGCGCCCGACGACTACCGGTGCGCTAGCCATGTTCGCCATGTGGCATAGCCAGTTGCCTGGTCTTTGGCTTTCCAAGCTTTGAGAGTAGGAGTGGTGCGCTTGGTGGGACTTGAACCCACGACCTCAGCCTTCGCAGGGCTGCGCTCTATCCATCTGAGCTACAAGCGCACGTTGGTGCCGAGGGCGAGATTCGAACTCGCACATCCGTAAGGACACTACGCCCTGAACGTAGCGCGTCTACCGGTTCCGCCACCTCGGCATGTGGGCCTACCTGGCGGGCGAAGCAGAACTCCGCCTGCTCCACCCAGCGCCCGGATTAGACCATACCCCACGGTCCCTGCAGTGGCCATGCATTGCGGGTTACTTGGTAGGCGAAGCCTGGCAGGAACGAAAGGAGTGCTCTTTGCCGTTAATCCGCTGCGGGGCGCCTCGGCGCTCGCTGGTTTCGCGGTTGAGCCGAGGCCGCATGCTGTCAGCCGACATCGGCTCAACGGTGGTTTGACTCTCAAGGCCTCGGGCAATGCGGGCCGGGGATCGACCTAGTTGATCCGGGTGATTGCCGCCACCGGCAACATCGAGGCTGGTGGGCGAAGCAGGACTCGAACCTGCGACCTCCTGCGTGTGAAGCAGGCGCTCTAACCGACTGAGCTATCCGCCCTCCGCGGTCATTCTCACGGCTTGGGAATGAAGTTGTAAAGGCCGACCACCCTGCCTTGACTCTCAAAGGCTCAGTGCCTACTTTAGCCTCTGTGTCGGACAAGCGGATTATTCTGTTCGAGTTGAACGAAGTCCCGTTCCGGGTCATCGACGACTTTGTCAGCAAGCGGCCCGACTCATCGTTTTCCTACGCCCTGTCCCGCTCATCTCAGTATCGGACCCACGCGCCGGACGCGACGCTGAGCCCTTGGATCACGTGGCCCACTGTCCATCGGGGCGTGGACCAGTCCGTCCACGGTATCGAGCAGCTGGGACAGGACGTGTCCGTCGTCGACCAGCAGCATCCGCCGCTGTGGCAGACCCTCGCGGGGCGAGGAATCCGTGTCGGTGTCTTCGGCTCTCTCCATTCGTATCCAGTTCCTGGGGATCTGAAAGGGTATTCGTTTTACGTACCTGACACGTTCGCGGCAGACGCATCTTGCTTTCCTTCCAGCGTCGATGCGTTTCAGCGACTGAATCTCCACTTGGCCCGCGCCTCCGCCCGAAACGTCTCGAGGCAGATCCCTTTCAGGGATGCGCTCGACGTGGTACGACACTTGCCTAGCCTTGGCCTGGGGTCCCGCACTCTCTGGGAGCTTGCATACCAGATTGTTACGGAGCGAGTCCGGCCGTGGACACGAATCCGCCGGCGAACCATGCAAGCGGTCGCTGGCTTCGACGTCTTCTACCGACTACTCTCCAAGAAGACCCCCGCTGTCGCGACCTTCTTCTCCAACCACGTCGCCTCGTCTATGCACCGCTACTGGGCGGCCACCTACCCCGATGACTACGCCGTGAACGAGTTCTCAACTGAATGGCGGGATCGCTACACGGGAGAGATCGATCGTGCGATGCAGCACGCAGACCGGATGCTCGGCCGGCTGATTCGATTCGCTCAGGGGGACCAGCGTTACTCGGTGTGGGTGCTGAGCAGCATGGGACAGGCCGCGAGCGAGGCCAGGCCTATGCTCACTCAGCTATACATCACGGACGTGAAGCGTTTCGTGACTGCGCTGGGGGTCGGCTCCGTAAGCCAGTGGGAACAGCGCGCCTCGATGCTGCCTGTTACGAGCCTGTACATCACCGATGGGTCCGCCAGGCACACCTTTCGTGAGTCGTTGTTGGCCTTGCGGTTGGCAGGACAGCCGGTGGAATGGGACGAGAGGGGAGCCGGGTTCTTCTCGATTACGCTCGGCCAGCCGAACCTGGCGAACGACGACATTAAAGCGCAGGTAGGGGCTGTGGCCTATGCGCCGGAGCAGATTGGCATCTCGGCCGTGGAAATCGAGGACCAAGCGGCCTCCAGCGGCTATCACGTGCCCGAAGGCAGCCTCGTGGCATACGACCCTGCCGATCAGGCGCCTGACCGGTCGCGCCGCGAGATAAGCACGACCGACATACTACGGATGATCCTTGACGTCGTCGGCCTTCCTCCAGCACTGGACGCGGATCCGGTCAGCGTTACCTAGGTCGACTACGGACTCTTGAATGGATCAATCTCCCCCGCCGGACTCAAAGCGAGCACTCCGGGCTCACTGGACCAACGCCCTGCCGGGGCACCGCTATGGGCGCTCGGACTCACGGCGGAAGTACTTCGAAGAGATAGCGGAGGTACGGTATCGGCTCGAGCCGTACATCCCGGAGTTCGCGGGGTTCGCCAACGCCCAGGACCTGCGGGTACTCGAGATCGGCGTGGGCACTGGCCAAGACTTCACGCGCTGGGCTCAAGGAGGCGCCGAGGCGGTGGGCCTTGACCTTACGCACTCGGCCGCGGCCACTACAAGGGAGGCCCTTGAAGTGGCGGACCTGCTGTCCATTGCGCGCGGCGTTGCGGTTGGGGACGCCGAGAATCTGCCGTTCCGAGATGGCGTGTTTGACGTCGTCTACGCCTGGGGGGTCTTCCACCATAGCCCGGACATGCTCCAAGCCATCAGGCAAAGTTGGCGTGTCCTGAAACCTGGAGGCGAGCTCCGGTTCATGGTCTATCACGCCCGTTCATGGACCGCCCTGCTCTTCTGGCTACGGTGGGGGCTGCTCCAAGGGAGGCCGTTCACCAGCCCCAGGCAGTGCGTCTATCATCATTTGGAAAGCACCGGAACCAAGGCGTACTACGTGCCCGAGCTCACGAGGGCCTTGCACGGCGCTGGCTTCCAGTACGTCCGCACTACCACCCGCCTCAGTCCGGGTGACCTCCTGACTATCACGCCCAGCCAGCGTTACCGAGGCTTTGTGTACCGGGCCACCTGGGCGCTGTATCCGCGATGGCTGATCCGGATGCTGGGAGACCGGTTTGGTCTGTACCTCCTGGCCCAAGCGAACAAGCCAAGCGCCTGATTCACGCTCATTGCCCATCACGCAATGACTCACAGGCGCGTGACCGTATACAATTCTCGTCACTCGGCTCATTCGCTCACAGCGGACGGGCTTTCCCTTAGGTGCCTGCTCTCTCCATGGTGACCCAGCCGT
>CAUYXS010000052.1:0-8172 GCA_963577205.1 Dehalococcoidia bacterium
GTCCTCGGCTCGCTGGGCTTCGAGGTCGGCTCGCCGTCCAGAGGCGCAGTCACGGTCGTGCCTCCTTACTGGCGCCAAGACGTGACCCTCGAAGAGGACGTGATCGAAGAGGTGGCGCGGATCGTCGGCTACGACACGGTGCCAGACGCGCCGCTGGCCGGCCGGGTGCCCGACCATATACCGCAACCCGACCGGGACCTCCGCGAGGAGGTGCGGGATTTGCTGGTCGAGGCTGGCCTGCAGGAGACCATCTCGGCCACGCTCGTCCCTGAAGACGCGGGACGGACCGACGGCTCATGGGTTGGGCTTGCCCCCTTGGGAGTGGCCAACCCGCTCAGCGTCGAACGCCAGTTCTTGCGGACGTCCCTGCGGTGGAGCGTGCTTCGCGCCCTGTCCATGGGCTTGCGCCGGTCGACCCAGGGCCTCGGGCTGTTCGAGGTGGGCCGGACGTTCGAGCCAGCCGAGAACGACCTGCCACGCGAGCGAGAGATGGCGACGCTAGCGCTTGCCGGGCCTCGCGGTGAGGGGCTGTGGAGCCGCGAGCCGCAGGGCTTCGACTTCTTCGACGCCAAAGGCATCGTCGAAAAAACCCTGGCGCACCTCGGTGTCCGAGCAACCTTCGAGCGCTTCGAGCACTCGCTGTTGCACCCCGGGCGCGCTGCGCAAGTCACCGTCGACGGGTACGCCGTCGGGCTTGTTGGAGAACTGCATCCGCAGGCCCTCCGCAACTTTGACTTGGCCGTGCCGACTGTCGCGCTAGCCGAGATCGATATCGGCGCACTAGTCCCTCTGGTCCCGGCCGCGCGCCGGTCCTTCCGGTCCTTCGCTCGCTTCCCGACGGCTGACCGTGACCTGGCGCTGCTGGTTAACCGCAGCATGCCCGCAGGGCGGCTTCAAGCCATCCTTGAATCGGAGTCGCTAGTCACTCGAGTGGTGCTCTTCGATCAGTTCGAGGGCTCCGGCCTACCTGCCAATAAGAAGTCGCTGGCGTTCCGCCTGGAACTGCAGTCCGACGCCGAGACACTCAGCGCGGAACAGATCAACGAGGCAGTGTCGAGGCTCACCGAGCGGTTGCGTGACGAGACCGGTGCGGAACTCAGGGGCTCGTGATGGTCGTCGAGCACCGGCACGTCCACCCAAGACACCCAGACATGCTCAGTGTCGAACAGGCGTTGGAGCGCGTGCTCGCGCTGGTCCACGAGTTGGACACCGAAAAGGCGTTGCTGTTGAGCGCGGACGGGCAGACGCTGGCCGCCGACGTTCGCGCACCGTTTGCCGTGCCCGCGCTAGCCAACTCCGCGATGGACGGTTACGCCGTCCGGGCGGCCGACGTAACCGGCGCCTCGGAGACGAGACCCGTCAGCCTGCGGGTCGTCGGCCTTGTGCAAGCCGGCCAGTTGCCATCCACTACCGTTTCGCCGGGGACTGCCGTGCGCATCATGACTGGCGCTCCGGTGCCCAGCGGCGCCGACGCCATCGTGCCCTGGGAGCTCACCGACGAGCGAGGCCGAACGGCGGGACCCATCGCGAAGATCGGCATCCGCAGCCCCGCTATCGCAGGCGACCACGTCCGGCCCGCCGGCGAGGACACGGCCGAGGGTGCCCTTGTGCTGGAGCGCGGCCGCGTGCTCGACCCGCCCGCCATCGGCATGATTGCGACGTTCGGGTCGGCGACCGTCCCAGTCGTGCGCCGGCCCACGGTGGCTATTCTCGCAACCGGCAACGAAGTCCAGGCCCTGGGTCGCCCTCTTGAGCCGGGCCGACTCTTCGACAGCAACTCCTACGGCGTGGCGGCTGCGCTCCGCCGCTGGGGGGCCGAGCCAAAGCTGCTGGGCATCGCACCCGACGATATGGAGACGCTGCGGTCGATGCTTAGCCAGGGACTCGATGCGGACATGCTCGTCACTTCCGCGGGCGTGAGCGCGGGCGCCTTCGACATGGTGAAAGACGCACTGGCGAAGCTGGGCTCCATCGACTTCTGGTCGGTGCGCATGCGGCCATCCCGTCCGCTCGCGTTCGGGATATTACGCGCCGAGGACGGGAGAGAGGTCCCTCACCTAGGGTTGCCCGGCAACCCCGTGAGCGCGCTGGTAGCGCTGGCGAAGTTCGCCCGTCCGGCGGTAGCCAAGATGATGGGGCGTACGCCGCAAGGGCTGCCAGCGGTCAAAGCCGTGCTTGACGACGCCATCGTGAACTTCGACGGGCGCCGGGTTTTCGCGCGCGTGACATTGGAGCGCCGCGACGGCAGGCTCCACGCCAAGCTCACCGGCGCCCAGGGTTCCAATTTACTGACCTCCATGGCCGCCGCCCACGGACTGGCCATCTGTCCTGAAAACGTTGATGCGCTGCCCGTGGGTGCCACTGCGACGGTTGAGCTGCTCGACTGGCTCGACCCTTCACAATTTGCCCGCATACAGGAGTAGACCATGACCCCCGAACAGACCCAGCAGGCCGCGCCAGCATCGGCCGAGGCCATGTACACCATCCGCTCCGAGTCCATCGAGGCGCAGGGTAGGTCGATCAGTCTCGTCATCGGCGAGCGACTTTGCCACCGAGCAGTCACCAAGGCCGGCGACATGGCCACGATCAAGTCGAAAAGCTTCAAGCAGCTGCGCGACCTCGCCCGCAAGGAGTGCAGCGGCGACCCTGAGTACCTCTCGCCCCAGGCGCCGGTACTCGAGGCCGCATTCAAGCTGCTTTTTATGGCACCCAACGACGGGTTGAGCCTAGCCGCGCTTCACAGTGCGCTCAGTGATCTATGGATGACGTCGGCCCGGCCTCGCCACATTTCTATGCAAGCGCTCGCCAGGGTGCTGACGCAGGACACCTACTACGGTATTGCTCAAGTAGCCTAGCCGGGACGTGCCGGCGCTACAGCAGAAGGAGAGGGGTCCCTGGTGGGACCCCTCTCCTTCTGCTGTTCATTTATTGTGCGGGGCTCGCTAAGCGGCGGCTGGCTGGAGCTGGGTCTTTGCCAATGTTGCCAGCTCACCAAAGACCGTCGGGTCGGCAAAGGCCAGGTCGGCCAGCATCTTACGGTCGACCGCGACGCTGGCTAGCTTCAGGCCGTGGACCATGCTGCTGTACGAGAGGCCGTGCTCGCGGGAGGCCGCGCCGATGCGGATGATCCAAAGGCGACGCATGTCGCCCTTACGCTCACGACGGTGGCGATATGCGTAGGAAAGTGCCTTAAGCAGCGATTCATGCGCCCGCCGATAGAGCGCGTGCTTCGTGCCACGATGGCCTTTGGTGAGCTGCAGCACCTCTTTATGCCGCCGGTGTCGAGTGACACCTCGCTTTATGCGAGCCACGTCTGCTCCCTTATTTCTTCAGCGCCGGGACCAATGTGCGGACCCGGCGGCTCATGTGCGGGCTGACCGAGACAGTGTCCTGGTACAGCCGGCGCGCGGACTGCGGTTTCTTGCGGCGCAGGTGACTGCTGCCGCGCTTCATACGCAGGAGCTTACCCCCACCCGATACTCGGAAGCGGCGTGCCGCTCCTTTATGTGTTTTGATCTTCGGCATTGTTCGCTCCGGCGACGGGCACAAGCTCGTCCGCGCTCTTCTCTCGTGTGACTGACATGGCCTTGGCCGGCGCGAGCAGTATGCTCATCATCCGGCCTTCCATTTGCGGCGCTTGCTCCACCTTCGAGTCGTCCTTCAGCGATTCTGCAACGCCCTTGAGGAGTTTCACTGCAAGCTCCGGGTGTACGATCTCTCGCCCACGGAAGAGCACGGTCACTTTGACCTTCGAGCCCTGCTCGAGCAGGCGTTTCACGAGGCGTTCCTTCGCCTCAATGTCGTGACGTCCGATACGCGGCCGGAATCGGACCTGCCGCATCGCATTTGCTTTCGTGGACTTCCGCATCTCTCGTTCCTTCGTGGTCTGAAGGTAGCGAAACTTGCCGTAGTCCAAAAGCCGACACACGGGCGGCACCGAGCTTGGCGCGACCTCAACCAAGTCAAGTTCGCGCTCTCGAGCCATGGCTAGCGCATCGCGCGTGAGCATCACGCCCAACTGCTCGCCATCCCCGTCAACCACCCGGACTTCGGGAGTCCGAATGCGCTCGTTAATTCGATAGTCTTTAGCTATGCCAAATCCCTGTGTGCGCCGTAGGTTCGCGCTCCCGCAAACTACGGGCAAATATAGCACACCGGATGCGGCTGCAACAGCCGATTGTCACGCAAGCAGGAGGGGGATTAGGGGTCTCGCTGGCCGAGTCTATGCTCGGTCCCGCGGAGCAACCGGGAGATGTTATCGCGGTGCATCGCGACGATCAGGCTCCCGGTGCCAAGTGCGTACCAAAGGTATTCGATCGGCGCCTGGTCGGTCGCCGCTTTAAGTCCAAACATGGCGACGACGGCGATCACGCTCAAGACCGAACCGAACGAGACGAACCGTGTCAGGCCGACCGCGGGCAGGAACGCTACGAGACCGATAGGGAGCGCGAAAGGATCAAGCGCGGCCGCGGACCCGATGCCTGTGGCGATGCCTCTTCCGCCCCGAAACCCCGCGAAGATCGGCCAGACATGGCCGATGACCACTGCCGCGGCCACGGCCGCATGCACGCCTTCGCCCGAGGTCAGCGCGCGCGCCAGAAGAACCGTCGCGGTACCCTTGCTCGCGTCTGCCGCGAGGACCACCAGGGCGGCGCGGCGTCCGGCGGTCCTGTAGACGTTGGTCACGCCAGTCTTGCCGCTGCCGTACTCACGGACATCGATGCCGCGTGCCGCGCGCACGATCAAGAGGCCCCATGGAATGCTACCCATGACATAGGCAACAGGCACAAGCCACCAGTACGTGGGCATCAGTTCTTTTTGCGGACCGGGGGTCTGCGGGCCGCTGGCTTGCCCGCGGCTGGTTTGCGGACCGTCTGCTTGCGGGCCAGGCCACCGCCGGTCCGGTGGTCGCCAATGACGTGCAGTTTGCCTTTGCCACGGAACTCGAGTCGTAGGTGCGTTCCGGTGAACCCGAACTCCGCGCGAATGGCGTTTTCGAGATAGCGCTCGTAGGAGAAGTGCATCATCCCTGGGTTGTTGCAGTAGAAAACGAATGTCGGCGGGCCGACGGACTCCTGCTTGACGCGATAGATTTTCAGTACGCGGTGACCCTGCTTGGGAGGAAGGTGTCTCGATATCGCGTCCATAACGACACGGGTGAGCTTGGCAGGATCGAGCCAGCGCTGGCGCTGCTCGTGGACCTCGAAAGCCGCACGCAGCAGGGTTTCGGTCCCGCGGCCTTCGGTGGCCGCGGTCACGACGACGGGCACGTAGTCCATGAAATGCAGTCGTCCCAGGACGGCCCGTTTGGCATCTCGCCCCGTCAGCTCGTACTCGGCACTCTCGACGAGGTCGGCCTTGTTGACCGCCACGACCGCTCCCTTGAAAGATTCCATCACCTGCCCCGCAATGTGCAGGTCCTGCGCGGTGGCGGGCTCGGTCGCGTCAAGGACAAGGATGGCGATATCGGAACGCTCAATAGCACGGATCGCACGCAGGACGCTGTAGCGCTCGATGCCAGGCGTGACCGCACCACGGCGCCGGATTCCCGCTGTGTCGGCTAGCACGGCGGGGTGACCTTCGAATTCGAACGAAGAGTCGATCGCGTCGCGGGTTGTACCGGGCGCGTCGCTGACGATGGAGCGCTCCTCCCCCAGAATGGCATTGGCGAGGCTCGATTTGCCTACGTTGGGGCGCCCGACGATGGCAAAGTGCGGGGTGTCCGACCCCGCCCCTGGAAGTATGTCCTGGGCTGGCAACAGCTCGCTCACGGCGTCAAGCAAGTCGTCGATACCATGGCGGTGGTAGGCGCTGATGGGGATGGGGTCGCCGAGGCTCAGCTCGTAGAACTCCGGGACGAGCAGTTCCTGGCGCTGGTTGTCCACCTTGTTGGCGGCAAGTACTACGGGCTTGGTGGCCCGCCGAAGGTGTTCGGCGACAGCCTTGTCAGCGTAGGCGACGCCCTGGGTTGCGTCGACGACTAGAACCACGACATCGGCATCGGCCAAGGCTGCGTCCACCTGTGATGCGATGTGCGCTTCGATTTCGGTGTCGGGCTCGGGGACCAGGCCTCCGGTATCGACGAGCAGCATGCGCCGGTCCATCCAGTCCACGGTGCCGGTGACTCGGTCTCGGGTCGTGCCGGATACATCGGAGACGATGGCGGAGCGGCGACCCAGGATGGCGTTGAAGAGGCTGGACTTGCCGACGTTGGGCCGTCCGACGATGGCGACCAACGGCGTGGCAGCACGCGGCCGCGGTGCGGCTCGGGCACCAGCATCCGGCTCTTCTGGTGGCGCGTCAGCGACCGTGGGGGGTTCGGGCAGGTGCTCCACGCTACTCACCGGTGGCCAGGTAGCGCAGCACGGCCTTCTGGGCGTGTAGGCGGTTTTCAGCTTGGTCGAAAGCGGCCGATCTTGGGTGTGTCAGCATTCCTAGGGGGACCTCTTCGCCATAGTGCGCCGGCATGTCGTGCATGAGGATCGCGCCGGGCAGGGCTTGGCTCAGCAGTTCCTCGTCCACCTGGTAGCCTTCGAACGCCTTCCGCCTCGCGGCTGCCTGGCGCTCGTCGCCCATGCTGGTCCAGACGTCGGTGTAGACGACTTCAGCACCCGCAACGGCGTCCGCGGGCTCGACGAAGCAGGCCACCGACATGTCCTTGCCCACATAGCGTGCGTTGATCCGGGCCACCCAGTCGTGAGCGAGCCCATAGCCCTCGGGCGAGGCGATGCGAAAGCGCGCGCCGACCGCCGCACAGGCCAAGGCGAGGCTGCGCGCGACGTTGTTCGCGTCTCCGACGTAGGCGACGGTTACGCCCTCAAGTCTCCCCAGCCTCTGCTGGATAGTCGTCAAGTCGGCCATCGCCTGGCAGGGGTGTTCCTCATCGGAGAGAGCATTCACCACTGGTACTGACGCAGCGTCCGCCAGCTGCCGGAGGGTGTCGTGAGTGTGGACCCGGGCCACGATGATCGAGCACCAACGCTCGACGACACGGGCGATGTCCTCGGCTGGCTCGCGCGAGTTGAGCCCCACGGCTTCGCCGCTCAAGTAAACGGAGTGGCCACCGAGCTCGTACACGCCAACGTCAAAGCTCAGGTGCGTACGAAGCGATGGCTTTTCAAAGATCAGCGCCACACTCTGGCCCTCCAACGGGCGGTCGACGACCGCGCGCGACCGGTAGCCCTGGGCCAGCCGGACCAGATGCGCCACCTCGTTGTCGCCGAGGTCATCAATGGACAGTAAGTCAGTCAGCATGGGCTGCACCTAGTATAACCAAATGAGGTGCCTCCGCCTTGCGCTGCACAAAAGGAAGCCACCGCGCCGCCCTCGACATAGGTAGGCAGTATTACGGATTGCGGCCTTCATTCATTTCGGAGGCCAGTGCTTCCCCAGGAACGTCTTTGAAGAGCTGACGACACTTAGCGCTGATCGCAGGCGCGGACGGACGAATCGCCCATCGCTTCGAGGGCTTCATCTCGCTGGTCGAGATGTAGGTGGCGCTAGCTCAGGTCTGTAGCGGCGGCCGTCCCGGGGCATTACTCGTCGTGCAGGTCGGCAGCGAGCTGCTCATGGACATCGGCGGCCAGGTTGATCTCATGGTGGTAGCCAGCCGGGGCGTGATCGATGACCAGCGACAGCGGCTCGTGCAGCGCGCGCACCGCGCCGACCTGAGTGTCGCTCAGCAAAAATGTGACGTAGTGCACGGCGCTGAGCTTTATCTCACTTGAGCGTCCGCCCTCGTACTCGCCTTCGACGCGATCGTCGCCGATCATGAGGTAAGTGGTGCCTCCACGGTCGATGCCCTTGAAACGATCGAGGACCGGGCGTATCTCGGCGGGCTCCGTGACTTCGATCATCATCGTCGCCTTCAGTTCGCGGGAACCAGGTACAAGCTCGTTATAGGTGTCGAGCTCTTCCTGGATACGGTCGTCGAGGACGATGCGCTCAACGCGCATCATCTCTTGCACTTGGAATCGCATGGTGTCACGGTTCTCGAACACGAACGAGACCCTGTTGCCAACGGCAATACGGCGGTGACGCTTGAGCTCAATGATGCGCTTGCGGAACTCGGGGCGTTCCTGCTCGTAGCGGGCGATATCGATGATGTCGTTCAGCGTTAGCGGGCGCATGTCAGTTGCCGTCGAGGCCGTACGCCACCGCCAATGCCTGCGC
>CAUYXS010000053.1:0-8054 GCA_963577205.1 Dehalococcoidia bacterium
CAGTGGATCTCACTCGGACGTGGACGTTCACGATAGGCCGGCGCCCAAAGACGTGGCTGGGGCGGCTCTGGAAGAACGTTTGGTATTACTTCTGGCGCAAGCCGTCAATCGTGGTCCGCACCAACGAATGGGAGGATCTAGTGGTCTTCATGCGCGACCGGTTGCGCTTCGATCTCCCGCAGAAGCTTGGGCCGCTGGACACTGGAGTCATTTACTTCCGGCGCCACCTGGCCCGCCGATCCCGTGACTTCCAGCGCCTCGGGGGCGCACACGGCACCGTGAAGGCGCCGCCTACTCGCACCGCTGACGAGTGGCGGGCCGCCGCCGCCGCTGGCTTGGATCTCGATGCGGCACCGGACAACCGCGGGGTGACCGAGGCGGCGGGCTAGTCGTCACAGGAAAAGCTCCTCAGTCCAGGCCGCTCCCTAGTTCTTGAGCCGCCGCCTAAGGGCTTAATCAGGATCGCTAGCGCCGTGGGCAAGGTCCGAGTGCCGAGTGGAGGAGGGCCAGGCAGGCCGCGCCGGGCCCTGTTCTGGGTTTGGCGGGCTTCACCGCCGAAGGAGCCGGTCATGGGCAAGGGCCTTCTGGACCTGGAGAGCGCAGAGTAGCGCAAAGAGAACTTGAGGCGCTTCGGATCCTTTAGATCGCCTCTCGGTGCGGAGCCCACAGCTTCACCAGCGGAGCCAGCGCGCCCAGCCTGCGTCACTGGTGGCCGCTACGCTCGCCTCGGCCCTACCTCCGCTGAACTCGGCCGTGCTCTTCGTAGCGCTGGTCTCCACCCGGGACGACTTCGGCATCAGGACGGCGCCGGCAGCCTCTCGCGGGCTCGATCTAGACAGGGTTCATCGTGTCGGAAGGACCCCCAATGCTATCCCTTCCATGAGCGCGGGCTGCCTTGCAACGAAGCGGGCGCTCCAATGGTAGTCTTCCATGCACAATCAGCCTTGCACTTGGGACTCATGCTGAAGGTAGACCTACGCACCCCGCCAGGACGGCCTGTGGAAGAGATGGTTCTCTTCGCGCAGCAGTGCGAAGCGGCCGGCTTCTGGGGCTGCGGTTACAACGACTCCCAGATGTACTACCGGGACACCTACGTGGTGATGGCCGCCGTTCTCGCGGCCACGCGACGGCTCGTGGTGCACCCGGCGCTCACTTCTCCTGGACTACGCCATACTTCCGTGCTGGCGTCCCTCGCAAAGACTCTCCAGGAGATCGGGGTCGACCGGTTCGAACTGTGGCTTGGGCGCGGTCAGGCAGCGCCGCAGAAGGTCGGCCTCGATCCCAGCCGTGGACTAAGTCGCTTATCTGCGTCCGCCGGTGAGCGAACTTAGTCAGCGACGGGCTTGGCAGCCGCACGCGGATGCTGAGCTGACCAGGTAGTTCTCGTGACGCTGTTGAAAAAGTCGCGCTCTTCGCCACAAAGGCGACAACTGCCACGGCTGGAGGGACCGTTCGGTGAGTCGATCAGCCAGTGGTGCGGGCACGGCTCAGCTTCTGTTTGCATACGCTCCTAAGTCTCTCTATCGGTTCTGGCGAGACAGGCCGAAGCAACGTGGGCACGTGCCAGGAGAGTAGCCACTGGAACGCGTCAGCGCAGAGGGGGGCGCTTTCGCAGGCGCCCCCCGCTCGGCATCATCCCTGAGCGGGGACATCACCTACGTAGGTGCATGCTACCACGCAGGTTGCTCCAAGGTGGCCCTCCACTTTCGTAACGGTCTTCATTCAGGGGAGGAATCGAGTGGGTCTGCCCAGCGGCGCCAATAACCTCGCGACGGCGACAGCCTGTGTAGGGTTCAGGGCTTCCATGAAGGCGTCTCATGCGCCCTGCGCGCCCGACTTAAGTGTCGACGGGCGTCGCGTGCACGCTTATTTTGTCTGCCAGAGCGATGGCTAGTTGCGAGCGCGACGATCACCATGAAGCGTGCCTTTACTAACTAAGTGCGCATGGTCGAACGCGCCAAGAGGCACGCCCTTGGCCATGAAGCCATGGGCGTGCCTTTACCAACGCGTAGTTGGCAGTTGTGGAGCCAAGACGACCTGTAAGCCGGATTCTGTGACGCGACGGATGCCGCGCGGTGGTCATCTATCTAGCCCCGCCGTTGCCGACGGGGTCGAGCGGCCTACCCGGGGACGCGTCCAGGCGCGCATCGTCCCCCTATTCGGCCTTGCTCCGGGTGGGGTTTACCAGCGCCCCGCGTCACCACGGGGCCTGGTGCGCTCTTACCGCACCGTTTCACCCTTGCCTGTGGCCCGACGGATCGGGCCCATCGGCGGACTGGTCTCTGTGGCACTGCCGTCGCCCCGATCACTCGAGGCGCCTGGGAGTTACCCAGCACCCTGCCTGGTGGAGTCCGGACTTTCCTCCCCGGCATAACCGGGGCGACCACCCGGCCGCCTTGGCTCCATCCTTAGTATAAGCGTCCGCCGCACGAGATGTGCGTGCGGTGCGCGGGACGGAGGCCCATGGGGACGGCGCCGGACTTAGCCGCGCCGGACCACCACGACCTGGCCATCCTTGAGCGTCGTCTTGACGAGCAACGTCCGGGCGACATCCTGGCGCTCTGCGGCGCCAAGCAACTCCCACGCGGCCGGAGTGATTTTCTCGCGGGCAGCCGCCATCGCCTCTTCCAGCGCCGCTCCACCGCCTTCAAGCACCGCCATTCGCGACTCCATGCCGCGTCGCGCGATCTCCAGTTCAGCGAGTGCGGGCCGAAGCCGCTCCAGTGGCAACGCTCCGCTGGCCGCCATGCGCACGTAGTCCACGTAGCGCCGATCGAGACCGCGCAGGCGTGAGGCGACGCGCGCCTCTGCGGAGGCCGCGCCGTTGTCAGCCTCGCTTGGTTCATTGCCGCCGGCCGGCGCCCTAAGCTGGGCCAAAACACGCTCCTCAACCTCGGAAGCGCGGACGGTGCGGTAGTCGCACTGGCTCCGGTTGATCCGCGACTGGCATTGATAGTACCGATACTCGGCGCGCCGGCGTTCACCGTCCTTTCGGTACCAGGTCTGGTGGCGCGTGACGCCCATCATGCGCTGACTGCAATGTCCGCAGTAGAGGAGGCCACCAAGGACGAAGGGATCGCTGCGCCCATGGCGGCGTCCGGGACTGCGGCTCGTCATTCGATCTTGCACTTGGCGAAAGTCCACAGGAGCGACGATAGCTTCATAGCTGCCTGTGATGCGCAGTCCGAAGCGGCGGTAGGTACCGATGTAGGCATGGTTACGCAGCACGTCCCGCACCGTCACCATGCTCCAGCGCTGGCCTCGGCGGGTACGCTGGCCCGCGTCGTTGAGGCGCTGGGCAACCGACCGCACGCCAAGATCTTCGTTGAGGTACATGCGAAAAATCGACCGGACGACCTCTGCCTCCTCGGCCACGGTCCTGAACGTGCCGTCGTATTGGACACGATAGCCGTACGGCGGCTTCCCGAGGCCGAGACCACGCGCCGCCTTCGCTCGCATCCCTTCGCGGATTCGCTCTCGGCGGCTGCCGGCACCCGCGCCGTTCCAGAGCCGCATCGCCGCCTGAATGGGATCAGGCGATTCGGGGTCGTCGCAGAGCACCTGACAGTGCAACGCGTCGAGCTCCATGATTCGCCCCACTTGATCTCGAAGTCCCAGCCCAAGGTGGCCTACCGTTGGCACGACCACGAGGTAGCCAAGGCCGGTGTCACGGATGTATGTGAGCATGTCCGCGTACTTCAGCGCGCCGCCAACGCCAGCCTCGTCATAGAACACACCCAAAGGGATGTGACCACGGTCCGCGCAGTAGGACTCGAAGGCGAGTGTGAGGGCCGTGGTACTCAGGGCCTCGGCGGGATCGGCGTTCTGGTCGACTTGGAAGTACGCGAGGGCGCGCAACGTAATTACTCCGGTAGAAGGATAAGTCCACAGCTGGGGCAGCGAATGGGGACCACCGCCGACCTCGTCGACTGGACCACCCCGCTAGGCAGGCCCACACGGCACGAGGCGCACATTGCGTTATGGACAAACGCAACACCTTTGCCTTGGGGATGGCGGGCGCGAACCTGTTCATATAGCGCAAATTCGCCCGGCGGGACGTCCGATGCCTGCGCCACTCGAGCGGCCGACAGTGCAGCCACTTCCAATTTGAGCGCAGACTGTTCACCCTTCATGCTGGCCTGGTCCGCCGACCAGGCTTTTTCCGCAACGGCCAATCGAGCCGCAATATCGTCTCGTCGCGACTGAATCGGTTCCAGCTCTTCCATCGCCTCGAGCAACTCCATCTCCTGGTCGTCGCGCTGACGATTGAGTTGCTCGATATCGGCCTGGAGGTCCTCGAGTTCGCGTGGGATGCGGATGGTGCCACCGTAGAGCTTCGCGTCCGCTTGCTCGATACGCTCGGTCAGCGCCGCGATGGCGTCGTCAATCTCACGCTGCCGAGCGGCGGCGCCACTGGTGGCTTCGCCCAGCTTCGTTACTTCCAGGGTGACCCGGTCCAAGGCGCGGCGATCACCAAGCCGAGCCGCAATCTCGGCCAGGCGAGCGTTCCGCCGGTCGAGGTCAAGGTCTATTGCTTGCAAATCGACAAGCTGGCGGATGGCAGGCATAAAACAGGTGCCGTTCGGTCGCGCGGCAGGTATTAGTCTAGGGAACGAGACCTAACCTACGCTACAAAAACCCAAGTGGTTTTGAAGCAATCGGGCGGTGCTCAACAAGCGCACAGGCCTACTCAACCACGCTATCTGCCGAGAGTCCAGCGGCCGGCACTTCCTCCCAGGCCAGGCCCAACCTCTCGCCGAGGGCATCGGCCAGCACCCGGCGAACGTGAGTCATCGCTGGCACCTCATCTGCTCTCGACGCACCGAGCGTGGACGCGATCGACGACACCGGGCGGCCGTGGATGCCACAGGGGACGATGGGGTCGAACGCCGCCAGGTCCGTGGAGACGTTCAGCGCAAACCCGTGCAGCGTGACGCCGCGGGCGACCTTGACGCCAATCGCTGCGATCTTCCCTGCCCGGCTCCAGACGGCTGTCACTCCTGGCTCGTGCCAAGCCTCAACCCCCAGGGTGGCCAGCCCCTCGACGATCGCTTCCTGCAGGCGGACCACGTAGCCGCGGGGGCCCAATCCGGCCTCGTGCAGCGAGACGATGGGGTAGCCGACCAGCTGGCCGGGCCCGTGGTAAGTGGTCTGGCCCCCGCGGTCCGCCTCAACGAGCGGAGCGCCCAGCTCCGCCAGCACGTGCTCCGGGACCGCGCGGCGCCCCTCCGTGTACACCGAGGCGTGCTCAAGCAGCAGCAGCGTGTCGGGCGCAAGGCCATCGGCCCGCTGAGCGGCCAATCGCTTCTGGAGCCGCCACGCTGCCGTGTAGCCGACGCCACTCCCCAACCAGGCAAGTTGACCTTCGCGGGTGGGCATGCAGATCGCGGAAGCAACGCTGCTCATGGCCCCAACATACCCACTGGCGCCAGGCTTGTCGAAGCACGTAAGCCACGTCCGCCCTCGCCCCCCGGTAGGCTCAGGGTGAGCATGCCGGGCACATCAAACGGTGAGTCGCCCACCTAGTGATGGAAGAGCCGAACGCCGGTAAGCGCCATGGCCATGCCGTATTGGTCACAAGCCGCGACGACATCCTCGTCCCGAACCGAGCCGCCGGGCTGGACGACGAACTCGACGCCGCTCATGGCAGCTCGATCGATGTTGTCGCGGAAAGGGATGAAGGCGTCCGAACCGAGTGAGACGCCAGTCATGCTCGCGATCCATTCTCGCTTCTGCCCAGGCGTGAGCCGCTCTGGTGCGTCTACGAAGGCCTCCACCCAGATCGACTGCTCGGCCGGCGACAGATCGTCCCGCAGAAAGCCATCGACGGCGTTGTCGCGCTCCGGGCGCCCGAGCCCCTCGCGGAACGGCAGGCCCAGCGTCGCCGGGTGCTGGCGCAGGCGCCAGAGGTCGGCCTTGCCGGCTGCCAGCCGCGTGCAGTGAATCCGTGACTGCTGCCCTGCCCCGACCCCGACAACCTGTCCGTCCAGCGCCAGGCACATGGAGTTGGACTGCGTGTACTTGAGTGTAGTCAGGGCCACGATCAGGTCTCGCTGCGCTCCATTTGGCAATTCCTTGCGCTGCGTAACCACGTTATCCAACTGGTCCACGCCCGCGACACGGTCGTTCCGGCGTTGCTCCAACGCGACGCCAAACACTTCTCGGCTCTCGCTTTTCGGAGGGTCGTGGGCCGGGTCCATCCGCAACATGCAGTAGCGGCCGCCCTGCTTCCGGGTCAGCAGCTCGATGGCCTCGTCGCTGAAGCCGGGGGCGACGACGCCATCCGAAACCTCACGCCGCAGCAGCCGGGCCGTCGCCTCGTCCACCGGCTCACTGAGCGCCACCCAATCGCCAAAAGACGAGATGCGGTCGGCGCCGCGCGCACGGGCATAGGCAGTCGCCAGCGGCGAGAGCTCCGCGTCGCCGACGAAGTACGCTTGGCGCAGCTCGTCGCCCAGGGGCACGCCGACCGCCGCGCCCGCAGGCGACACGTGCTTGAACGAAGCCGCCGCAGGCAGGCCTGTGGCCTGGCCCAGCTCGCGAACCAGCTGCCAGGAGTTCAGCGCGTCGAGGAGGTTGATGTAACCCGGCGAGCCGTTGACCACTTCGAAAGGCAGATCGCCGTCGCGAACCAGAGCCCGCGCGGGCGTCTGGTGAGGATTAGCGCCGTATCGAAGGGGAAGCTCAGAGGGCACGGGCTGACTCCGTCGGAAAGGATCGATCCGCATGTTGCCACATGCGCCCGAAGGTGACCAAGAGCGCGTCTCCAGTGCCAGACGACAACGAACAGATGGAGTGCCGGTACTCGCTAGCCCAGGAGCCCGGTAATGCTGAGGAAGACGACGAAGAGGCCGACTAGGCCGGCGGTGATCGCGAGGGCCAGCAGATTGAAGGCCAGGAAGCCCTTCCAGCCGCGAGCACTGCCAATCAGCCTAGCCTCGTCGCCCTCGAATCCCATCGGCTCGGCGCCGGGGTGCGGCGTAAAAAACCCGAAGCGCTTCAGGTTTTGCCTGCGCCACTCTTCGTTTTCAGGGTCGAGCAGACCTTTACTCATTGCCACTCAAGCCATCCGGCGCAACGGCCTCGATGCGAGCCTTGACGTCTGCGAGCAGTGCTCCGGCCTCCGCGCCGTCGCAAACGCGGTGGTCGAAGCTCATGCACAGGTTCATCATCGAGCGCACGGCGATGGCGTCGCCCTTGACCACCACGGGCCGCTTCACGATGGCCTCCGTGGTCAGGATGGCGGCCTGCGGATGGTTGACGATGGGCACCGAGACGACGGAGCCGAGGGCACCGGTGTTGTTCAGCGTGAAGGTCCCACTCTGCACGTCGTCGAGCGCGAGCGCGCCAGCGCGCGCCTTCTCGGCCAGCGCGTGCACGGCCAACGCCAGCTCGGCCACCGACATGCGGTCGGCGTCGTGAACGACCGGGACCATGAGACCAGCGTCGGTGGACACGGCGATGCCGAGGTTAATGCGATCGCTGGTAGCGACGCGGTCATCAGCCCAGCGGCTGTTCAACAGCGGGTGAGCCCGCAACGCCTGCGCGAGCGCATGCGCAGCAAAGGCCACGTAGGTCAGCGGCGCGCCGTGCTCGCGCTCGAACGCCTCCTTCAGCGCGCGCCGGCGGGCGACGAGCCCCGTGACGTCGGCTTCGACCATGGACCAGGCGGCCGGTATCTCTCGCCAGGCGCGGGCCATATGCTCCGCGATGGCCTGTCGGACCAGCGATGGCCGCTCGCCGGCGCTGGCCGCGCTGGAAGCGCGGTCCGCTCGTCCTGAGTCTCTCGAAGGGCGGGGGCCAGGTGACGCGGGTACGGCGCGGGTGGCGACGTGGGCCAGCACGTCCTCTTTGGTGATACGGCCGCCGCGCCCGGTCCCGGCCAACGCGGTAACATCCACGCCGTGCTGTGCCACCAGGCGGCGCACAACCGGCGAGAGCGCAGCGTGTGCCTCCGGCGCTTCGCTGAGAGTGCCGACGCTGAGCGCCGCGACGCCCAGGGGCTGTCCTGGGTCGGGCCGGAGGGCCGGGGCGACCACGGCGTCGGTGTCTGC
>CAUYXS010000054.1:0-8011 GCA_963577205.1 Dehalococcoidia bacterium
CGCAGCAGTCCGTGGTGCCGGCGGAGACGCGCAGCCGATCGGCGTGGCCGTAGCTGGAGAGCGCCGTGTCGAGATCGAGCCATACCACCTCATCGGTTCCGACGGCTATTTCCAGGAGCAGGCCATCTAGCTGCAGCGGTCGCGCCGCTCTCTCCCTTCGGCAAGCTTAGCGTGAGCGCCTGCCTGCCCCCGCCTGGCTCGACGGGTAGACGTTGCTGTAGCCGGCGTATCAGTCCGTGCCGCTCTTGTCGGTGCACGCGGCCGGCCCGTTGCTCCGCCCCCGTAAAGGTATGAGCCGTCAACGCAGGGATCGCCGGTGTCGCGTTTCGTGTTGTCCTAGTGCTCGTGCCAAGACCTCAAAACCGGCGCGAGCGCAGAAAAGCCTATGCTAGAATGGCACTGCTGGAGCCTGCGTCCCACCGTTGTGCGTTGGACGCGATTCTAACAGACCTTGCTTGCGGAGCCTTTATGCCGCTCTACGAAGAGCTGAAAGTCTTCTCCGGGAACGCGAACCCGGCTTTTGCTCAGGCTGTTTGCGATTACCTTCGCATCCCTTTGGGTGGGATCGAGGTGTTCAAATTCAGCAACGACAACACCTTCGTCCGGATTCTGGAGAACGTTCGCCAGCGCGACGTCTACCTTATCCAGTCCTTTAGCCACCCGGTGAACGACAACGTGATGGAGTTGCTGATCATGATCGACGCGGCCAAGCGCGCGTCGGCGGGTCGTATCACAGCGGTCCTCCCTTACTTCGGGTACGGGCGCACAGACAAAAAAGACCAACCCCGTGTCCCTATCACTGCGCGCCTGATTGCCGACCTCATCTCCACCGCTGGTGCTGACCGGGTGCTCACAGTTGACCTTCATGCCGGGCAAATACAAGGTTTCTTCAACATCCCGGTGGACGAGCTTTCGGCGCTGCCGATTCACGCCAGCTACTTCCAGGAGAAGAGACTCAAGGACCCCGTGGTCGTCGCTGTCGACATCGGCATCAGCAAGCGGGCCCGCAACCTGGCCGAGCGGCTGGACGCGACGCTGGCCATCGTGGAGAAGCGCCGCATCGGCAACGAGGGCACCACGGAGCAGCTGAACATAATCGGTGCGGTGGAGGGCCGCACGGCCATCCTCATGGACGACGAAGTGGACACCGCAGGGTCGATGACCGGTGCCGCGGAGGCTCTCAGGAAGGCGGGAGTGGAGCACATCTACGCCTCCGCGACGCACGGCCTGTTCTCCCGCGACGCGACCGCGCGCATCGTCGCAAGCCCTATCGAGGAGTTGGTGGTGACCGATACAGTCCCGGTGCCCCCGGAGAAGCGCAACGACAAAGTCACGGTCCTCTCCGTCGCCGACCTCTTCGGCGAGGCGATCCATCGCATCCATGGCGGCCTCTCGATCGGAGCCATGTTCGATGACTAGCGGCAGGGACGAGACTTACGACCTCGGTGAGGTGAGCCGAGTCGATGCCGAGTCGGTGGGAGAGCCCGGTAGCCGCCACTTTCGCTTGCGGGCGCAAGGCGGGCAGGGCACCGCCCTCCTCTGGCTGGAGAAGGAGCAGCTGTACGAGTTGGCAATCGCCATCAAGCAGCTGCTCGAAAAGGCGGTTCCCGAGGTCACCGACGAACCTCTTTCCGCCCCTGGTGACATCAGTACGGACTACGACTTCCATGTCATACGCATGGCTCTCGGGCAAGAGCAAGGCGGTAACTATCGGTTGGTAGCGAATACCACCGAGGATGGCAGCGCCGTGTCGCTGACGCTTATGGAGGAGCAGCTTGACCAGCTCGCCGACCAGGCTTTCGAGGTCTGCGCGTCCGGGCGTCCGCGATGCCCGCTCTGTGGCGCTCCGCTCGACGGCGGCGAGGCACATGTCTGCTCGCGCAGCAACGGCCACCACAAGCCGGTATGAGCGGCGCGGAGCGGAGGCTGCGCCGGCTGGCCCCTGGCGAGCGCATCACCATGGGCCGCAGCGATGTTCCGCCGACCGACGAGCGCGCCTTCGACTTCGTCTCCCATGCGGCCATGAGGGACGGCTGGCTGCACCCCGCCGCTTCCAACTACACCTTCGTCGTGGAGTTGGCGCACCACGGCGCGTACGGGTACGGCGTGTACAAGCCGGAACGGGGCGAAAACCCGCTCCGGGACTTCCCGGCGGGCCTGTTCCGAAGGGAGTGCGCGGCATATGAACTCAGCCTGCTTTTGGGCTGGTCAGTCGTGCCCCCGACCGTCGTCCGTGACGATGGCGAGTTCGGCGTCGGATCGCTCCAGTTGTTCGTGCCGCCCATGGCCAATTCGCACTACTTCGCGCTGCGCGACGACTGGCCGGACGACGCGCTCCGGCTGGCGGTCTTCGACCTTGTGGCCAACAACGCGGATCGCAAGGCCGGCCATTGCTTCATCGCCGAAGCGAGTGGCCTTTGGGCCATCGACAATGGCCTGACATTCCACGAGGAGTACAAACTGCGCACCGTCATTTGGGACTTCGCCGACCAGCCGGTGCCCGATCTGCTGCTGGCTGACGTGGATCGACTCCGAGTCCTGCTGGGCGAAAGAGCGCATGAGGGTGTGCGGAGGCTTGCGGAACTGCTCGAGCCGGCGGAGATGGAGGCGCTGGAGCGTCGGGCATGTGCGGTGCTGGAGCACCCGCTCATGCCCGGTCCGACGAACCGCCGAGACCTGCCTTGGCCTTGGATGTAGGAACGCTGGATGAGTTCGCTTGCGTGGCTGCGCAGCGGGACGATGTAGGGCGTGGGCCTAGCCGGCGCTGGCGGCCCGCGTCGGTGTGAGGTCTGGCGCTAAGTCAGCTGTTCCTCTCGCAACCGCCCCGTGACGTAGTCTCGCTGCCTTCGGAGTTAGGTCTGTGGCCCGGGCGGGGGGTCGGACTCCGCGGCGAGGGCTTGCTTCGTGGGCTGGCGGCGTTGTGCTAGCCACCGCCTGGAACGCCAATACCAGCGCCTGAGCCGGTTGCGCCGTATGCCAAGCCCGTCGGCCACGAAGCGTGACGCCTCGTTCCGCCCCAGTATCAGCGCGCCGTGCCAGCGCCGCAGCGCCTGGGGCGTCGGCGGCCCCTCGTGGCCCTCGAACCGCTCGAAAGGCCGCCAACGGCGATTGGGCCGAGGGCCCTGGCGCACGAGCACCTCGCCGCCTGCCTCCTGGATGATGAGGATGCCAGCCGCGACGTCCCAGATGCGCGGTCCGCTGAAGACAACGTAGTCCAGCACACCGCGCGCGGCCATCGCCATTTCGTACGCGACACTGCCTATGGCCCGGACGTCGCCGATGTTCATCCACAGTCGAGGGTGGTACTTGAACATGTGAGCGAAGTGGCTGGGCATAGTGGCCATGAGCCGATCCCGTTGCGGCACTACGGTGTCGCCGTCCAGCGTGAGCCGCTCGTTGCCTAGGTAGGCGCCGCCGCCTACGCGCGCATGATAAACCTCGCCCCTCGCGAGCCCGATGGCGGGCGTGAAGATGGCCCCTGCGATGAGGCGATCGCCCTCCACCACGCCGATGCAAACACCGAACGCGGGAAGCCCGTGCAGGAAGTTGGTGGTGCCGTCCAGTGGGTCAATGATCCACACGGCCGGTGCTTCGTCAGCGGGCGAGTCCTCTTCCTCCTCAGAGAGGATGGAGTGAGAAGGGAAGCGGGCCGCGACCTGCTCGCGGATGTAGGTGTCAGCGGCGCGGTCGGCCTCGGTGACAGGACTGCGTCGGTTCTGTTGCTTGTACTGGATATCGAGCGGCTTGCGGAATCGCTCAAGCAGAATCGCCCCGGCTCCCATGGCAATCTCCACCGCGGCTTGCTCGATGCGCTGAATTTCGGTGTCGTCCATGGCGTGAGGCAATTCTACCATCCGCCAGGCCGTGATGAGCCCCATGCTACACTGCCACGATCCGAAACTCTCTGTAGGTGCCGTTAAATTGGCCTCCTCTTCGACTGCCCAACGTACGCACCATGTCGTCATCATCAAAGGCGACGGCATCGGCCCCGAATTGACCGACGCCGCCCTTCTGGTGCTCGACGAGGTCCAGCGGCGCTCGAGGGAATTCAGCTTGGAGATGGAGTACCACGAAGGGGGCGCCGAGCTCTTTCGGCGCCATGGCTATAACCTCTCCAACCAGTCGCTCCAGGCTATTAAAGAGGCGGACGTGATGATGAAGGGCCCGACGGGCCTGCCCGACGTGCGCCGAGAGGACGGCACGGAGGCGGGATCATTGGGCGGAGTGCTGCGCTTCGGGCTCGACGTCTACGCCAACGTTCGCCCCATCAGGCTTCTACCTGGGGTGGCCGCACCCCTGAAGCTTGCCCCTGGCG
The DNA here is from genome assembly GCA_963577205.1 of Dehalococcoidia bacterium. Lineage (GTDB taxonomy): Bacteria > Chloroflexota > Dehalococcoidia > Lucifugimonadales > Australimonadaceae > CAUYXS01. Next base: position 4,316 of record CAUYXS010000054.1, read on the forward strand.
ACGTCAACTACGTGGTGGTGCGGGAAAATACCGAGGGCCTGTACCTTTCACGGGGGAAAGGCGTCGGAAACGACTCGGCCATGACGGACACGCTCATGGTCACACGGGCCGGCACCGAGCGCATCGCGCGCTTCGCCTTCGAGTTGGCCCGCGAGCGGCACGGGGCTCCCGAGGACGGCGTTCGGCGCGTCACCTGTATCGACAAATCCAACGTCCTCGCTTCGTACGCGTTCTTCCGTCGTATTTTCGACGAGGTCGCCGAGGGCTACCCGGACATCGAGCGCGGCTACCTGTACGGGGATGCGGCCGCGCAGGCGCTGGTCATGCGCCCGCAGCAGTTTGACGTGTTGGTCATGGAGAACTTCATGGGCGACCTGCTAAGTGACCTTGGCGGCGGGACGGTGGGAGGCATCGGCCTGTGCCCTTCGAGCAACGTAGGCGATACCCACGCGTACTTTGAGCCGATTCACGGCTCTGCGCCCGACATCGCTGGCGAAAATCGCGCGAACCCCATTTCGCAAGTGCTGACGCTCGCGATGATGCTGGAGCGTTTGGGCGAGACCGAGGCCGCCCGCCTGGTGGACGCGGCGGTGTGGCACGCGCTGGAGTCGGGCAAACTGCAGATCGCAAGCACCGGCCAGCCAGAGGGCGGTACGCGGGCCGCAGCCGAGGCCATCGCAAGGGCCCTGGGCGAGGTCGCGTAGGCCACCACAGCACTCAGCCGCTTAACCTGGTCGCTGCGACCACCCCTCCGCCGTGTTCATTGCGACCAGCGTAGCGCTGCCCGTGCTCGAGACTATCGCACCGGATGGCGGTACGCTAGAAACGAAGGCGGTCCCACTCTCGAACCCGCTCTTGGGTGCTTCCTCAGCGGGTGCTCCCCTTGCGAAACTCAAGGCAGGCTTAGTGCTGGGGCATGCTCTCGGCCTGCCGCGGCACGGCCCATTTGGTGCCGTCGAGCCCGCGCAGCTCTTTCGGTAGCACGAAGGTCACGTCTTCGTCGACGACTTCCAGCATGGTGACCGACTCGGGCTTCAGCCACTCCACGACCTCTTGGACCAGCGTCTCGGGCGTGGATGCGCCGGACGAGACGCCCACGTGCTCGATATCCTCAAGCCACGCGGGGTCGATGCTGGCGGCGTCGTCCACCAGGTGCGCCGGGACGCCCAACTGCTCGGCGACTTCGCGCAGTCGGCTACAGTTGCTGGAATTCTGCGCACCAATGACGAGGACCAAATCGACCTTGCGCGCCAGCGCCGACACGGCGACCTGGCGGTTCGTTGTGGCGTAGCAGATGTCATTGCGAGCGACCATCTTGGGGAATCGGCGCTTCAGCACCTCAATCACGTCCCTCGTGTCCTCCACGCTGAGGGTGGTCTGAGTGAGTGCGACGACACGCCCGGGGTCATCCACGTCGACGGCCTCCGCCTCCTCCACCGTCGCGACCAGTCGGGATACCGCCGGAGACTGGCCCATCGTGCCGATTACTTCGGGGTGTCCCTCGTGGCCGACGACGATGACGGAGTACCCTTTCTGGGCGAACTTCGCGGACTCCAAGTGCACTTTGGTCACGAGCGGGCAGGTCGCGTCGATGACGTTGAGCCCACGCCGATTCGCCTCCGCCCATACCGTGGGGGCGACACCATGGGCGCTGAAGACGACTGTTGCGTTGTCAGGGACCTCGTCAAGCTCCTCGACGAAAGCTGCGCCCTTGCGTCGCAGGTCGTCAACGACGTACTTGTTGTGCACGATCTCGTGCCGTACGTAAACGGGTGAGCCAAAGCGCTCCAGGCAAATCTCGACGATTTCGATGGCCCGGACAACGCCGGCGCAGAATCCTCTGGGTGAACTTAGGGTGACGTGCATGTGGCTGCGTTTGCCATTGGCACACGGTTGGCCTGTACGCCTGGCCGTGGGCACGCGGACTTGCTGGCGACTATAGGGAGCGCCCGATGGAGCGTCAAGCGAAGGAGAGTGCTCCCTATAGTCGCCCCCGCTCGGCACCCGACTATAATGCGCTGCACCATGGCCTTCGACGCTTCGCGCGCGCTGCTGCTCTACTATCACCTGAACCCGCAGGCGCGAGGGCTTTGCGAGCGGCTTGCTTCGGCGCTGGGATCCATCTTCCCAATCCAATCGACGGCTCCCGACGCTGCCGAGACACTCCCTATGCCGGCGCCGTCAGTGGTCATAACTGTCGGCGGGGACGGGACGATTCTCCGCGCGGCGCGCCTCGCCGCGCCGCTAGGCGTTCCGCTGCTTGGCGTGAATATGGGGAGATTAGGCTTCCTGACTGAGGTGGAAGCCACGGACGCTGAGCGCCTGGTGCCACGCTACCTGTGCGATGAGGACTTCGCTTGGACTGAGCGGCGACAAATGGTGAAGGCCGTCGTTTCGGGGCCCGCTAAGCCTCAGCCATTCGAGTTCCACGCCCTGAATGAGGTGGTGGTGGGGCATGGCCCGGCGAGCCGCCTGTCGCGGGTCCACGTTCGTATCGATGGCGTCCACCTTACGACCTACGCGGCAGATTCCGTGATCGTCGCATCGGCGACAGGGAGCACGGCCTATTCGCTATCGGCGGGCGGGCCGATCCTGCCGCCGGAGTCGACTGACATGGTGCTTACGGCGGTGGCGCCGCACGGTGACCTGTCATCGTCCGTGGTAGTGCCTTCCGCTTCCGCGGTGGAATTGGAGGCCGAGAGCCAAGGTCCGACCATCGTCGCGATCGACGGTTTCGTCGATCGCGTGCTGGAGTCTGGAGACCGCGTTGCGGTCTCGCAGAGCCCGTACCGGGCCGACTTCCTGCGGACTGGACCGCGCACCAACTTCTACGAGACGTTGGTCTACCGGTTGCGCCGCGGGTCCGACCAAGCGTTGTCCATCGCGCGGATGATCGCCGACCAAGACGAACGCGCCCGCGGCTAGCCACGGCATGGCCTTAGGCCCATGGGCTACCGCTCAGCCTAGCACTGCGAGTAACCGGGTGACAGGGTAGGCAGGAGGAAGCCAAATGCGATACAAACGCCTCGCCAGCGAGCGCGTGTTCGGCGGTAGCCACCTTACGGTCAGGCGAGACACTTGGCGCGCACCGAGCGGCCAGGCGCACGACTTCGAGGTGGTCGAGACGCCGGACGCTGTCGTCATCGTCTCCATCGACGGCGCTGGGAATGTGCTGCTGGTGCGCCAGCACCGCGCCGGGCCTGATCGCGTGCTGCTGGAGCTGCCGGCCGGCGGCATCGATGCGGGCGAGACGCCGGAGCAGGGCGCTCAGCGCGAGCTACGCGAGGAGACGGGCCACGCGGCGGCGCGCCTTCGACTGCTGGGCAACTTCTGGACAGTGCCAGGCTTCGGGACTGAGCATATGTATGCGTTTCTGGCCACGGATCTGTGCGAGGACCCGTTGCCGCCAGACAAGGATGAAGGCTTGACCCTGGAGCGCATGCCGTTCGTCAAAGCGATGGCGGCGGCCCGAGCAGGCCAAATCCCCGACGCGAAGAGCATCGTAGCGCTCCTCTTGGCCGAGCCCGTCGTGGCCGAGTTATACAGCTTTAATTCGGACTGAAGCCGCGTTGGTTTGTGTCGCGCCGAGGAGCGGATGTGACCTGATCCAGCACGTCGCTTAAAAGTGCGAACTCCCGTTCCAGACGTTCGGTGATGGTGGGCAGCTCAAGTAAATGTTGCTGCGTCGCCGGGTCC
>CAUYXS010000055.1:0-7973 GCA_963577205.1 Dehalococcoidia bacterium
CTTCTTGTCGGCCAGCTCTTTGAACTCAGTGTAGATTTTCCCCATTTCTTCGTCGGTGGGGACATAGCCCAGCTCACCCAGGCGCACACGCAGGCCGTGAGTGCCACTCAGCTTGCTCAAAACCAGCTCGCTGCGCGGCACGCCGACGGAAACTGGGTCGATGATCTCGTAGGTCGTGCGCTCCTTGATGAGTCCGTCCTGGTGAATGCCAGAGGCGTGCCGGAAGGCGTTGCGGCCGACCACGGCCTTGTTTGGCTGAACCGCGAAGCCCGTGATCTGGCTCACGAGCCTGCTGGTCGAGTAGATCTGCGTGGTGTCCACGCCCGTGTCTGCGCCAAAGTAGTCCTGCCTTGTCCGCAACGCGACGATGACCTCCTCCAGCGCACAGTTGCCCGCGCGCTCACCAATGCCGTTGATGCAGCCCTCAACCTGCCGCGCGCCCGCTTTGACGCCGGCCAGGCTGTTGGCGACGGACATGCCCAGGTCGTCATGGCAGTGCACCGAAATGCGTACCGTGTCGCCCAGTTCCGGTACCTGCTCGCGGAGGTACTCGATCAGCCCTGCGAACTCCGCCGGAACGGCGTAGCCGACGGTGTCGGGGATATTTATGGTCGTCGCACCTGCGTCAACCACCGCCTGTACGAGGTGCACCAGGAATTCCTTGTCGGTCCGGCTGGAGTCCATGGGCGAGAACTCGATGTCGTGGGTGTGGGTCCGGGCGCGCGTTACCGCGGCGACCGCCATGTCGACGACCTCCTCGCGGTTCTTGCGCAGCTGGTTCATGAGGTGGTTATCGGAGGACGAGAGGAAGATATGGATTCGCGGGTGGGCGGCGTCCTTCAATGCCTCGCCAGCACGGTCGATGGCCTTGGCATTGGCGTGTGCCAGCGCCGCGATGATTGGTGTACGGATCTCCCGTGCGATGCGCTGCACCGCCTCAAAGTCACCGTTGGAGCTGATCGGGAATCCAGCCTCGATCACGTCGACGCCCAGGCGCTCCAGCTGCCGCGCGATCTCGACTTTTTCTTCGACGGTCATGGCCGTGCCAGCAGACTGCTCGCCATCGCGCAGCGTTGTGTCGAATATCAATACCCTATCGTCCATTTCGTCCTCCTCCCCTGTCCCGCACACCCCAGGCCGCACCTCTCCCTGCAACCACCCGCTCTGGCGAAGCCTACTTCTGCTGTAGGAAGCTCATCATCTCTCGCAGCTGAGCGCCCACTTCTTCGATCTGGTGATTGGCGTTCTGCTCGCGCATCTGCCGGAACTTGTGTCCACCCTCATGGTTCTCCGCGATCCACTCACGGGCGAAGGTCCCGTCCTGTATTTCCTTGAGCACTTGGCGCATGCTCTCGCGGGTGTGCTCGTCCACGACCCGTGGGCCGCGCGAGTAGTCGCCATACTCCGCCGTCTCGCTCACGGAGTAGCGCATGTAGTTCATCCCACCTTCGTACATGAGGTCGACGATGAGCTTGAGCTCATGCAGGACCTCGAAGTAGGCGATCTCTGGTTGGTACCCAGCCTCCACCAGCGTCTCGAATCCCATCTTGACCAGCTCCGTGGTGCCGCCGCACAGGACGGACTGCTCACCGAACAAGTCTGTCTCCGTCTCCTCCTTGAACGTCGTCGCGACGATGCCCGCGCGCATGCTGCCCACCGCGGCGCCATAGGCCAAGGCGTTGGGCAGTGCCTGGCCTGAGGCATCTTGGTGGATGGCGACAAGCGCCGGCACGCCGGACCCGCCTACGAAGACCTCGCGCATCCGATGGCCCGGCGCCTTGGGTGCGATCATCGACACATCAGTGTTGACTGGCGGGGTGATCTCCTTGAAGTGGATGTTGAATCCATGGGCGAACATCAGCGTCTTGGTTCCGTCCAGGTGCGGCTCGATGGCACTCTCGTAGAGCCCACGCTGCACGTGGTCTGGAACGAGTACCATGATGATGTCGGCGGCCTTCGTCACTTCCTCAGGTAGCCCGACGGCGAGGCCCGCAGCCTCTGCCTTGGCTCGGCTCGAAGAGCCTTCATACAGGCCGACCATGGCGTCCACGCCGTTGTCGTGCAGGTTCAACGCATGCGCATGGCCTTGGCTCCCGTAGCCCATGATGCCGACTCGCTTGCCCTGGAGCCGACCCATGTCGGCGTCCTTCTCGTAGTAGATGGTTGCCATCGATGTCTCCCTTTGCGATAAAACTTTGGCCTAGTGTCCAGGCAGGCTACGGTCGCCTTACGGAACTACCTCGGTGTCTGGTGCGCTCTGGTCCGTGTGTGTCGCCGTGGCGCGGCGGCTTCCCGTTGCCGGGGCGCCGCGTGCCATAGCGACGCGCCCTGTCCGCATGATCTCGCGGATGCCGAAGGGCTTGAGCAGCTGTAACAGCGCGTCGACCTTATGCTCATCGCCCGTCGTTTCGATGATCAGCGACTCGGGGCCTACGTCGACGATGTTGGCTCTGAAAATATCGACGATCTCGATGATCTCCGCTCGCGTCTGGCCGGTGGCCTTGACCTTGATGAGGGCGAGCTCGCGCGCGACGATGCTCTCGGCCGAGATGTCGTTCACGCGCACCACATCGATGAGCTTGTAGAGCTGTTTAGTCACCTGCTCCACAACGTAGTCGTCACCTTCGACGTTGAAGGTCATGCGCGAGAGGTTCGCCATCTCGCTGTGGCCAACGGCCAGGCTTGAGATGTTGAACCCTCGGCGCCGGAAGAGGCCCGACACGCGAGTAAGCACGCCGGGGCGATCGTTGACCAGCGCTGTGATGGTGTGTGTCTCGGGTACGGCCTCTTCCGGCGTCATGCGCTCTCCCTCGCGGCCATCGGGTGCTCCTCGATCATCTCGATGACGCTCTCGCCGGCAGGCAGGTGCGGATAGATGTTCTCTTCCGGGTCCACCCGGAAGTCGATGAGCGCAGGCCCGTCGTGGGCCATCGCCGCTTCGATAGCATCTCGCACTTGCGCTCGCTCCGTGACGCGGGCGCTCCAGATGCCGTAAGCCCCGGCCAGCTTTACGAAGTCGGGGTTTCCCGTATACCCGGAAGCGACGCGCGAGCCCTCGTTGAAGAGGTCTTGCAGTTGGCGCACCAGTCCCAGGTTGTTGTTGTTCAGGATGGCGAACTTCACCGGCACTTTGTTCTCGACGATGGTCGCCAGCTCCGCCATGGTCATCTGGAAGCCCCCGTCGCCGGCGATGCTCCAGACCACCCTGTCGGGGCGTCCCATGGCTGCCCCCAACGCGCCTGGCACTTCGTAGCCCATAGTTCCGAGCCCGCCGGAGGTCAGCCAGCTGTTGGGCTCGCGAAAACGGTAGTGCTGCGCCGCCCACATCTGGTGCTGCCCCACGCCCGTGACGATGATCGCCTTGCCTTCGGTCACGTCGGACAGCTCACGGATCACGTGCTGCGGTAGCAGCTTGTCGGTCTCACGGATCTGGGCGGGCGGATGCGTGCCGCGCAGCTCATCAATCTCGTGCAGCCAGGCAGTGTGCGTCGCCGGCTCCGCCTCGCGGGCGAGCACATGCAGCACGCGCTTGGCGTCTCCGACGATCGGCACCGTCACGCGGACGTTCTTGCCGACTTCGGCAGGGTCGACGTCGATGTGGATCACCTTTGCGTTGGGCGCAAAGGTGCTGATCCGCCCGGTGACTCGGTCGTCGAACCGCATGCCCACTGCAATCAGCAGGTCGGAACGCTCAATCGCCCAGTTGGTGTATGCCATCCCGTGCATCCCAGGCATGCCCATCGACAGCACGTGGGCCTCGTCGAACGCGCTGATGCCGAGGAGCGTGGTGACAACCGGCACCTGTGTCTTCTCAGCGAGCTCACGGAGCTCGCCCGACGCACCCGAGATGGTGACGCCGTGGCCAGCCAGGATAAGCGGGCGCTGCGCCTCGCGGATGAGCCGGGCCGCGCGCTTGATCATCTGCGCGTGCCCCTCAAGCGTCGGACGGTACGAGCGCATGCCGGCGCTGTCCGGGTAGTCGAAGTCCGCTCGCTCGGCCTGTACGTCACGAGGAATGTCGATGAGCACCGGCCCAGGCCGCCCCGTCCGCGCGATATGGAATGCCTCTTTAAGCACCTGCGGAAGCTCGGAGGCGTGCATAACTAGGTAGTTGTGCTTCGTAATAGGTAGTGTAATGCCGGTGGTGTCGACCTCCTGAAAGGCGTCCCTGCCGATGGCGGCGCGGGGGACCTGACCGGTGATCGCGACGACCGGGACGGAATCCATCATCGCTGTCGCCAGCGGCGTCACGAGGTTGGTCGCGCCGGGTCCGGAGGTGGCGATGCAGACGCCAACCTTACCGGTCGCCCGAGCGTAGCCGTCCGCGGCGTGGCCTGCGTTCTGTTCGTGCCGAACCAGGATGTGCCGGATCTGCGGGTACTCGGGCAACGTCTGGTAGAACGGCAAAATGGCGCCGCCGGGCAAGCCGAAGATGAGATCCACACCTTCGCGGATAAGCGCCTCGCAGACCATTTGCCCGCCGGTTAGCCGCATATCGTCAGCCTCTACTTGCCGTCTGAATCCGACCCGCTCGCCGCTTGAGGGGCTCTTGCTCGCGGACAAAAAAAGAACCCGCCCCTCATAAGGGACGGGCAAAGCCCGCGGTACCACCCTCGTTCTTCCCAGCCTGCTGGGAAGCGCTTCTTTTACGCGATATCGGTGCGCTCCGCCTCCTCTAAGACTTCAAGTTCTCATTTAAAAAAGAGCTGCTCGAAGCGTTCAAGTCGGCCGCTCCGGGACGAGTTCGGGGTCCTAACGCCACCGGCCTTTCACCATCTGCCGGCTCGCTGGGACGCGGGGGTCCCCTACTGCTTCCCTTCGTTGCGGAAACCTATTGAAAATACTGCAAAATCTTACCAATATCGTCTCGCCCCTGTCAACCCTGCTCGTTCGCCTTGCCCGGCTTCGTGGTGCGCTGCTAGCATGTTTCGTGGGATCGGACCTAGGGCGTTTTCCATGGACCTTCGAACTGTTTCGTCCAGCGATGATGCGGCGCCTGGCGAAAGGCCCTGGGGCCCTCGCACCGTAGGCATCGGTATTGTCGCCTTTGTAGGCGTCTTCGTGGCGTCTCCTTTCCTGCTGAGCGGCATTGCCGTGGCAAGCGGCGCCACAGACAGGGCTGATCTCTCTCCGGCGGCATTGCTGACCGCGACACTGGTCCTCCAGCTCGGCACGCTGGGCATCGCCTACTACTTCGGCCCCTTCCAGCACGACGTGTCGTGGGCCGCGCTGGGCTTCCGTCAACTGTCGCGCGGGCGCCTCGCGGCCTGGGCGGCGGCCGCGCTCTTCGGCAGCATCCTCGCCGGGCTCGTGTCTGTCGTCGTCACCGAGGCCGTCGCCCCGTCGTTGGCACGGCCAAACCTCGCTGTCGACCTCGGGTTAGGGAGCGACGCCCCCGTCGCGGCGCTGCTGTACGCATGGATAACGATCGCGCTGGTTGTACCTCTCGCCGAGGAGACGTTCCACCGCGGCTTCATCTTCGCCGGGCTGGCGGCACGCTGGGGGGTCTGGCCCGCCATCCTGGCAAGCGCAGCCGTGTTCAGTGTGGCCCACCTGACGCCGTGGCTCATCCTGCCCGCGTTCGCCAGCGGCATCATCTTCGCGTGGGTCTACTGGCGCTCCGGCTCGATTTGGCCGATTATCACGGCTCACCTGGCCCAGAACTCGCTGGCGCTAGCCGGGGCTGTGCTCACGTGAGGCCGGAGGCGCCGCAGGACGAAATCGTCGCCCGCGGCTACCGTCGACGCCAGTGCACTGTCTGCGCTTGCACACCTCGGCGGCGGTGCGGGCTTCGTCATCCCGGCCTTCGGGGCCGGGCTTGTCTTTCCGTGGGTTTCCTGGCGCAGCGGGTCGCTCTGGCCCGCTATCCTGGGAAACGCCATATTCACCGCCGTGACCGCCGATTCTAGGATCGGATGTTCATGGGCGACTCAAGGATTGAATAGCGCATGACGAACCGCATCGAAACAGCCTTCGCCCGCGTGCGTGACGAGGGACGCGTTGGCGTGATTCCCTACGTAACAGTCGGCTTCCCTGAGTTGGCTGACACCGTGCCGATCGTCACCGCCATCGAGGCGGCAGGCGCCGACATCATTGAGCTCGGCGTCCCGTATAGCGACCCCCTGGCCGACGGTCCGTCAATCCAGGCGGCCAGCTACCGAGCTCTGCAGAATGGCGTCACCCCCGCCCATTGCATCGCCATCGTGCGGGAGCTCCGTACCGCCGGTGTCCAGGTACCGCTCTTATTCATGGGCTACTACAACTTGATCCTGTCCTACGGTATTGAAGCGTACGCGCGCGATTGCGCCGAGGCTGGTCTCGATGGGCTCATCGTGCCCGACTTGCCCTCCGAGGAGGATGCAACGATCCGGGCGGCGCTGAGCGCAAATGGCCTCACGCTAACCCCCTTGCTGGCGCCCACCAGCCCCGAGGAGCGCATCCGCAAGGCCTGCGCCAGCGCCGACGGCTTCATCTATTGCGTGTCGGTGGTGGGGGTCACTGGCGCACGCTCCGAGCTCCCAGCCAACCTCGGTGACTTCCTGGCCCGGGTCAGGCGGCACACGAACCTGCCGCTGGCGGTCGGCTTTGGTATCTCGGAGCGACGGCACGTGGAGCAGCTGGCGGGCATCGCGCAAGCGGCCGTGGTCGGTAGCCGGGTCATCGACGTGATAAACTCCGCGCCGCCCGATGAGCGCGCCCAGCACGCAGGCGACTACGTGGCCGAGCTCGCGGGACGCACGCAACCAACCGAGGACCGGAAGTCATGAGCCAGTGTCTCGGGATACGGGGAGCGACCACCGCAGACGCCAACACCTCCGATGCGATTCTCGACGCCACGGAGGAACTGCTACGCGAGGTCGTGAACGCCAACGGACTTGATGAACAAGCCGTTGCTGCGATATTCTTCACGACTACGATGGATCTGGTTGCCGACTTTCCAGCAGCCGCGGCGCGCATCAGATTGGGCTGGGAATGGACTGCGCTCATGAGTTCCCATGAGATACCTGTCCCGGGATCCACTCCGTCAGTCATCCGGGCGATGCTCTTGGTTAACACGGACAAGGCCAAAGAGGACCTGGTCCACGTCTACCTCAAGGGGGCCCGTAACCTGCGGGCGAGAGGAACGGTCGGGTCATGAGGACCGGAGTCGCTGCTGAAGCCATCGCCCCATGCGCTCACGGTGCGTGGGCCGCGAGCGGCTTGCGCCTATCGCCGCTATTTACGTATCCGGACGTGGCCACGCGCTATAGCTAGCGCAACCGCCGTCCGTTCAGCGTATCCCTCCAAAAGACACGACCCCGGACACGAAAGGAATGCGTCATGGCGCACTCCATACAAGACGTAAACATACGACGCATCGGTCCGCTGATCTCTCCCGGTGAACTGCACGCTCGGCTGCCCGTATCTGAACGGGCGTTGCGAACCATCAGCGAAGGCCGTGACTCGGTCCGACAGATCCTCGCGGGCAAGGACAGCCGCTTCCTCGCCATCGTCGGGCCTTGCTCCATCCACGACGAGGCGGCGGCGGCCGAGTACGCCGAGCGCCTTGCCGAGCTCGGCAAAGACGTGGCGGAGCAGGTGCTCGTCGTCATGCGCGTGTACTTCGAAAAACCCCGCACCACCGTCGGCTGGAAAGGCCTGATCTACGACCCCGCGCTCGACGGATCCTTCGACATGGAGACAGGGCTCACCAGCGCGCGGCGGCTCCTGCTGCACCTGGCCGAGTTGGGATTGCCGGCGGCGACCGAGTTCCTCGACCCCATTGTGCCTCAGTACATCGCCGATCTCGTATCGTGGGCGGCCATTGGGGCGCGCACAACCGAGAGCCAAACACACCGCCAAATGGCGAGCGGGCTTAGCATGCCTGTCGGCTTCAAGAACGGGACGGACGGCAACTCGCAGATCGCCATCGACGCCATGGTCTCAGCACGTTCCCCGCACGGCTTTCTCGGCATCGATGCCGGAGGGCGCAC
>CAUYXS010000056.1:0-7932 GCA_963577205.1 Dehalococcoidia bacterium
TACCCAGCGCCCCTTAGTGTACTGGGCGTGCTCGCGGGCGGCGCGCTCCAGCCCTAGACTTTGACTCCTTTCGCTACTTGATGGGGCCAGTAGGCCTGCGTTCGCACGCGCTCCGGCGGCACCTCTTTGGGGTCTAGCCGCCCCCGCCGGCCCCGAGCTCCGCGCTGGGCTCGGTCATGCGGAGCGGGTCGAGCAGGTGAGTCAGTTCCTCATCCGACAAGTCGGTCTGCTCCCTCGCCAGTTCGCGGATGGTCTTGCCGCTGGCGGCGGCTTCCTTGGCGATGGCGGTGGCGTGGTCGTAGCCGAGCGCGCGGGTGAGCCCGGTGGCGAGCATCAAGCCTTGCTCTACCGTTTCGGGGCCACGGCCGGTGGCCTTCAGGCCGCGCAGGCACTGTGCCTCGAAGTTCGCCGAGGCGGCGGCGAGCAGCGTCGCGGACTGGTGCAGGTTGTAGGCCGCGACGGGCCAGTAGGTGTTCAACTCCAAGTACCCACCCTGGGCTGCCGCCGCGACCGCCGCGTCGTTGCCAATGACCTGGCACACGACCTGGACGACCGATTCGGCGATCACCGGGTTTACCTTACCAGGCATGATTGAGGAGCCGGGCTGCACGGTTGGTAACTCCAACTCGCCGAGCCCAGCGCGAGGGCCAGACGAGAGCCAGCGCAGGTCGTTCGCGATCTTCTGGAGCGCGACGGCGGCGCTGCGCACGGCGGCGCTGGCCGCGAGCATCGTGTCCTGGGTGCCTTGAGCCTGGAAGTGGTAGGGCGTCTCGCGCACCGGCATGCCCAGTTCATCAGCGAGGATCGTGCAGACGCGTGCCGAGAACTCCGGATGCGTGTTGATGCCCGTGCCGACGGCGGTGCCGCCAAGCGCCACCTGGCACAGCTCGTCGACGGCTCGCTCCAGCCGTGCACACGCGAGTTCGATCTGCTGCGCATAGCCGAGAAACTCCTGCCCCAGCCGAATTGGCGTGGCGTCTTGCAGGTGCGTTCGCCCTGTCTTGATGATGTCCCAGGTCTCGCGGGATTTAGCCTCGATGGTGGTACGAGTGCGCGCCAGTGCCGGGAGCAGCGCGTCCTGGATGGCGGCGGCGGCGGCCAGATGGCTCGCCGTCGGGATGACATCGTTGGACGACTGGCCCATATTGACGTGGTCGTTGGGGTGGACCCCCACTCCTCCGCCGGCGATCTCCCGAGCCCGCCGCGCGATGACCTCGTTGGCGTTTGTGTTGGTCGAGGTGCCGGAGCCTGTCTGGAACAGGTCAACGACGAATTGGTCATCAAGCCGCCCGTCGATGACCTCAGTCGCGCCGGCGACGATGGCCTCGGCCACTTGCCGGTCCAACTGGCCGAGGTCGGCGTTCGCTCGGGCGGCTGCGCGCTTGATGCGGCCGAGGATGTGGTTGAACTCTGCCGGGTAGCGCAGGTTGCTGATGGGGAAGTTGAGGACCGCGCGCTGGGTGGAGGCACCCCAGTACGCGGCGGCCGGAACCTCCATCTCTCCCATGGTGTCGCGTTCGGTGCGGGTCGGCTGTGGCTGGGTCATCTCGCTGGATCGCTCCTTAGCCGGCGCGGGTGTGCGATGCGCCGTGGCCAGCAGCAATAGTAGCGCCGCGGTGACGTGGGCCGCCAGGCGCGCACCCCTCTTCCGGGGGCTTGTGTTCGCGCATAATCGACGAAAGGTCGACCCAAAGCCGTTGAGGGCTTCGGCCCTCACGGATACAATTCGTCAAGCTACACACGGGTGCTAACCGCCTGGTGTCTGAAGTGCGCTGATGATTGAACGAACCACCACATGGCAGGGCATCGTCGCCGTCGGCATCTCCGTACTGGTGCTTGGGTCGCTGCTCGCTACTGCCCTTTTTGCCGACCGCGTCGACAATTCGCTAGGGCACGGCCCCCTGCCTAGCGGACTCAGTCCGGGTAACGCATACCTGGCGACGCTGCTGCTGACCGCGTCCGTTTTGGTGGCGGGCGGCGTCTCTCTTGCCGCGGTCCGGCAGGCGAAGTTCGTCACCCGGCGCTTCGCGTGGTTGGTCTACGCCCTTGTTGGCATCCCGCTATTGCTCCTACTGCTCACTCCGATGCAGCGACACGGCTCGGCAGGCTTCGCGGGCTTGCCTGACTTCCTGCTGGGCCCTCCAGGCCGCATGGTCATCGCTGGCACGCTCGGCGCACTCCTCCTGGGCTGGATAGACATACGCCGGCTACCCGGCCTCGGCGGTCCACAGCCCACGGAAAAGGGAGCCGAGGGGCAGGCGATGCGAGGGCTGCCCGGCCGTTTCACTCCCAGCGCCTGGCGTGTGCTGTCGATGATGCAGGAAGAGGCGCGGCGGTTCGAGCACGCCTACATGGGAACCGAGCACCTGCTGCTGGCGATCACTCGTGAAGAGCGGTCCGTTGGCGCACGCGCGCTGGTGAACCTTGGCGTCGAGCTCTCCGGCCTGCGCACGAAGATCGAGAGTGTCATCGGCCGGCGAGGCTCGCTCTACACAGGGACGACCGGCATGACGCGTAAAGCCCAGCGTGTTATCGAGCAAGCCTCCCAGCGGGCGCGCGCCGACTCTACGCGCCTGGTGAGCACAGGCCACCTGCTGGCCATGCTGGTCGATGCGCCGGACGATGTCGCCGGACAGCTTCTGGAGCAGCAGAGGGTCACCGCCGACCGCCTAGCCATCGAGCTGAGGCACCTCGGTCCCGAGACCACCTAACGGCCGCCGGGCCGCTCGCATCCGCCGCTCGAATGGCCCCTTGGTGTCGTTGGCTGCATAATGGCGACGGCGGGCCGGTAGCTCAAAGGCAGAGCGGTCGGCTCATAACCGACTGGGTGAAGGTTCGAGTCCTTCCCGGCCCACCAATAGCGCGCTCCCGTTGGCAGCGTCCAAGTAGGCCACGAGCACTTCCAGCTCGAAAAGAACTTGGACCAAGATCAGCCTGCCTTGCCTTCACCGAGGCGCTCCTGCGACCTGCCAGTGACGGCTGCCGTGTCTACCGCGCCATTGAACAGCCCGATGACGTTTGAGGAACCGGCTCGTCACATCCTCCGCAACCAAGGACCGCGCAGTGGTTGTACTGAGGTAGCCCTGCTTCTCGATACCCCCAATACTCAATCGCCCGAATGATGTGGCTCTCGTCCGTCGGCCCAAGCTAACTCGACCTCATAAGAGGCGGCCTGTTTCGGTGTCCTGCAGGAGCAAATCAAGGCGACCGGCTCGAGATTGTGGGCACTCTTAGCCACCTTGAGCGGGTCCCGGTACTGACGCCGTAGTCCGCTCAGGAGGTTTCACTGGCTTGGCGAGATACATGAACAGGGCTCCCAGTAGCCAGACGACAAAAACAAAGGAGTAAGGCCGGTCATAGCTGCCAGTGATGTCGAACATCCAGGCGATAGCCAGAGGGCCGGCAGCCGCAGCCGCACTTCGTAACGGTGTAAAAGCCCCCCGAATGGTGCCGATATGTTGCCGGCCGAAATAGTTGGGCAAAATAAGCGGATTCAGGCCTATGTAACCTCCCCAAATAACTCCCTGAAACCCACTCCAGATAAGGGCTATTGGCGCGCTGCGTACTTGCAGCATGAAGATGACCATCATGCTGGTAAGCAACATCTGTACGGTCAGTACGCTCCGGACGTGGTACCGGTCTGCGAAATAACCCCATACGAACCGCGATAAGACCGAGCCGGCACCGTAGGTAGCCAGAGCCGTGGCCGCGATTGCTGGGTCAATTCCAACATCCTGGAACCGAGGCACCCAGGTGGTCCAAACCCCCCACCTACAGTGAACCCTATGAACGTTGTAGAGGTTGCCAGCAGCCAGACCGTCTTCGTGCGAACCGCCTCCCTCAGCGTATAGCTATATTCTTCGCTCGCATCCGGTCTTGAATTGCGTCCTTGCCCGCTCTCTCTCGCAGCCCTCCGTGCGGCGACTTCCTCTGGCGTATCGCCATCAGGGAGCAGCCCTACATCCTCAGGTTGGCGGATGGTCAACAGGGCAAAAGACACCAACTGTTCCCACGCGGCTAAGCCAACAACCACCCAGGCGGCTCTCCACCCTAGGGCCTGGATGAGGGCAAAGGTCACGACCGGGTAGATGAACGCGCCCATCCCCATGCCCATGGCGCCGACCGCCATCGCACGGCCACGCTTCCTCACGAACCATTTCGCCACCACCGCTTGGCGGATGAGACCGCTTCCCGCTGCGGTACCGACGCCACCCGCTACCCCAAAGATGAGGAGGTATTGCGTCATCGTCTGGACCAAGGAAACCGCCATGAGACTTGCTGCGAAGATTGTTCCGCCCGCAACCATCACGGGCTTCGGCCACCTCTTGGTGTCCGCTAGCCGGCCGGTGATGGGCGACAGAGCCCCCGCTACTAGCATCCGGACGGCCAATGCCCCGAATAGCGTCGACCGGCTCCACTCGAACTCGTCGAGCATGGGGAAAACAAAGACACCGAAGGCCCAATTCGTTGCTCCCGTTGAAGCCATCCCCGCGAGGAACAACGAACCCACCATGACCCAGCCGTAAAAGAACGGCAGTCGGTGCGGCAGGCTATGCGAGGTAGCGATGGTGATTCACCTCAAGCGGCAAGGCCAATCGGAAATGGAATTGTTTCTCGGTAGAGATGACCACGTCAAATCAACGTGGTGGCGCCCACGTGCCCTAGCCCCCTGCCTGGTGCGCGCCGTGACCTCGCCGTGCCGCCTGCGAGCGACTACAATCGACGCCGATGTCCAAGTAAGGAGGCGGCTGTGCCACAGGCGGATCTCGGCGAAAACCAGTTCGTAACGGTCGACGGGAAGCGCCTGCGCTACATTGAGGCAGGCTCCGGACCGCCGATCCTCTTCCAGGCAGGACTCGGTTTCGGGGCGTCGTCCGACCAGTTCGTGCCCACCATGCGGTTGCTGGCAGACCACTATCGAGTCATCAGCCTCGACCGCTTCGGTTGGGGCCTGTCCGATCGGCCCGCGTCCGGATACAGTTTCGAGGCTTGGACCGCGAGTACGCTGGGCTTCATGGACGCGCTGGGCATCGAACGCACCACCCTGGTCGGCCACACGCTCGGCGGCTGGGTCTCGGCGCTGATTGCCTACGAATACCCGGAGCGCGTCGAGAAACTGGTACTGGCCAACACCGCCGGCCTGAACACGAGGGCGCCGACCCCGGCGCAAGACTACAAAGTTCCAGACCGCGAAGGGCTGCGCGATGAGTTGGAGCGCACCTTCGCCGGCGCCATTGAGATCACCGACGAGCTGGTCGACGAGCAGGTCGCGCGCTCGCAGGTGGCTGGCGCCGCAGAGGCCTACACGGCCATCCTGAGCTACGTGAATGACCCCGATGTCCGCAAGGCCTTCTGGCTGCCTGATCGGCTCGCCAAGGTGCAGGCGCCGACGCTGGTGGTATGGGGCGCGGACGACCACATCATTGGCCCAGAGCACGGCCAGCAGGCGGCAGATCTGCTTCCCAACGGCTCGCTGGTTCTGGTGGAGCGCGGCGAGCACATCCCGCCCGCCCGCAAGCCCGAGGAGTTCGCCGCCATCATGCAGCAGTTCATGGGCTAGGCTGGGAGCACTGAACCCTGAGCCCGCCGAAAAGGGCGAGACATTAGGAGCCTGGCCTTAGCCCGCGGCGATGGCTTCAGGCGCGCGGACGTCGAAGACTTCGGCGTCCCGCACGGCTTGCGCGACGAGTCCGTCAACGTCCAGTTCGGCTTCGGCCGCCCGCGCCTCCGTGATGCGAACCGAGGTCGACGGCGATTTGGGCACGAACAGCGTGCAGCAATCCTCGTCGGGCATAATCGATGTTTCGAAGGTGCCGATGCGCTGGGCCTGCTCGATGATTTCCGATTTGTCCATGCCGACCAGCGGGCGGAGCACAGGCATCGTCGCGGCGTCCCCCACGGTCGCCATGTTCGTGAGCGTTTGTGAGCCGACCTGCCCCAGGCTCTCGCCCGTCACCAGTGCGCCCGCGCCGTCGCGCCGAGCGATGGCCTCCGCGATGCGTACCATGAACCGCCGGTAAACCACGATTCGGTTCGGGCCCGGCACGCTAAGGATGATCCGCTGCTGGAGCGGCGCGAAAGGGACGAGGTAGAGGCGAGTGCTCAGTTGGTAGGCGTTCAGCAGCGAGGCAAGCTCGCGCGCCTTTTCCCGCGAGCGCCCCTCCACCAACGGGAAGCTGTGGAAGTGCACCAGCGAAGCGCGGCATCCGCGGCGCACCATCCTCCATGCCGCGACCGGCGAATCGATGCCGCCGGACATGAGCACCGCGACCTTGCCTCCGGTGCCGACCGGCAGCCCGCCGAGCCCTGGCTCCTCGTCGGCCCAGACGAAGGCGTCGCGCGGGAGAATATCGACGTGCACCTCCAGGTCAGCGTGAGTAAGGTTTACGTGCGTCCCCGTGGTGTGCTGGACCAGCGCGCCTAGACTTACGTTGAGCTCTCGCGAGGTGAGCGGGAAGCGCTTGTCGGCCCGGTGGGCGGTGATGCGGAACGACGCGAAAGTACGATTGGCGACGACTGCGGAGACGGCGCTGGCGATGTCGTCATACTCCGGTGCCACGCGGCGCACCAGCGAGAACTTGACGGCGCCAGGAACCTTCGCCAGCCGCTCGCGTAGGACCTCCCAATCGGCGTCAGGCCCGAGCCGCAATCGCACGACGAGGTGATCCACCCACACGCGCTCGACGCCTAGTCCCGCGGTTGCCCAGCGCACATGGTCCACGAGCGCCCGCAGGAACGTTGGCCGGTTGCGCCCCTTGAGAGCGACCTCATGGACACGCATGACGATGTCTCGTTGATCATCCATTGCACATGCGATTCTACCCTGCAATGAGCACTGCCTCCTATGGAACACCCTTTTCGTCCTGTGACCACCTTTGTGCAAAGCGCGCTGCCTGCGGCCCGGACCTCAGGCCCGGATTGCCTCGGTGTCGCGCAGGGGTTCGTGCTATTTGCAGCGTTGATAGGTCTGATCATTGGTGATTGAGGGCTCGCCGCCAATCTCACAGACCCATCGGAGCGAGATTTGGCCCGGCCTGTGGAGGACTTTCTCGACGCAGCAGCCCGAAATGATGTCACAAGTGTGCTGCGACACACCTGCATGAGGGCGACGGTGCCCCGAGAACTTGGCCGCATCTATATCTCCGGTGGATTCCGCACCGATGAACTACTCGGCCTGGACAGGGTCACGGTGAGCGACTATCTCGCGGATGCTGACCGCGCTGCCCTTGAAGGCATAGTGAGTTTCAACGGCGGTTCGAGCTGCGCGTTCCATGCGACTCTGCACAAGGGTGCGGATGACTGGCGCGTACTCTGTGCCGACTTCGTTACTCCGGTTACCGCGTGCTGAGTAAGGGCGGCTATAATCGCCCTCGCCATGGCCCAGACGAAGCGAAGGATGCAGACGGACGCGCCGGCAACAGTTGCGCCTCTCAACCCTGAGGAACTGCTCGATATCTACGCGACCATGGTGCTGGTCCGCACGCTGGACGAGCGGGTGTGGATGCTCAACCGCCAGGGCAAGGCCGCCATCGTGGCATCGGCCCAGGGTCACGAGGCCGCGCAACTGGCCAGTGTCTGGGCGTTGCGGCGTCATGCTCTCGACTACTTCTGCTTTACCTACTACCGCGACATGGGCGTTTGCATGGCACAGGGCCTCTCGCCGACGGAAGTCATGCTTGGTTTCCTGGCTAAGGACGGCGAACCGATCAGCAAGGCACGCCAGTTCCCATTGCACGGGGCCGACGTGGGGCGCGGGTTCATTAACATCTCGAACGTCGTGGGTACCCACGTGCCGCATGCGGTCGGGTGGGCTCTGGCGGCCAAGCTCCGAGGTGAACCAACCGTCGTCGCGACCTATTTCGGCGACGGTGCTACCAGCCAAGGTGACGTGCACGAAGCCATGAACTTCGCCGCGATCCACAAGCTTCCAGT
>CAUYXS010000057.1:0-7904 GCA_963577205.1 Dehalococcoidia bacterium
ATCGAAGGCGTCACACCGCATGTACATGAGGATGGCCTGGCGCACGAGCACCGTGCCGTCCGTGGCTTCTACGTCGCGGACGGCGTGGACCTAGACGAGGCCGGCGTCTGGCAGATGGCCATCGAGGTTACGTCGAACCCGTCGATCCTGGTCTCGGTTGGTCCGGCGTTTTCCGTTGGCTCGGCCCTGCGAGCGCCGGGGGTTGGCGAAGCGGTCCCCGCCACCGAGAACCCCACGATTCGCGACGTCGCTACGTTCGCCGAAATCTCGACGCGATTGGTCGCGCGTGACGACCTGCACCAGCTATCAGTGGCGCAGGCCATCGCCGCGCCGCGGCCGTTCGTCGTCGTCTTCGCGTCGCCTCGGTTCTGCGTCACGGCCATCTGCGGTCCGGTGACCGATGTGGTCGCGGACGTGCAGAGGCGCTATGGCGACCGAGCCAACTTCATCCATATCGAGCCGTGGGATCTGATCGCCGCGCGCGATGAGGGGCGGCTTATCGCCTCCGCCGCCATGTCCGAGTGGCGCCTGCCGTCGGAGCCGTGGACCTTCGTCGTCGCCGCCGACGGACGGGTGGGCGCGCGGTTTGAGGGTCTGGTTGCGGGACAGGAGATCGAGCGGGCACTCAACGAGGCGCTGCGCCGCTAGCCCAGCCCGACGCCGACCAGCCGGCCGATGCCGTTGGAGACTGCCACTGCGAGCCCCGCGAGCGCGATCATCTCGAATGCCTGGCGGGCGACATTGCCGGAGGTGAGGTAGGCCCGCCACGCACTTACCACAACAAGCGCGGCGGCGGTTGCGCCCACGGACGTGGCGAATGCCGCAGTTCCCTCTAGGAAGGCGTAGGGGAAAACGGGGAAGAATGCGGCGGCCGCGAAGGCCATTCCCATGACTGCCGCCGAGAGGCGGGGGTTGGGCGGCTGGTTGGAA
This sequence comes from Dehalococcoidia bacterium, assembly GCA_963577205.1. Classification (GTDB taxonomy): domain Bacteria; phylum Chloroflexota; class Dehalococcoidia; order Lucifugimonadales; family Australimonadaceae; genus CAUYXS01. The sequence continues at coordinate 931 of CAUYXS010000057.1, forward strand.
AAGCCCAACTCCTCGGTCATCATGAGCTTGACCCAGTTGTCCTCGTCCTGTGCCACTGCCTCCACAACTTCGTTGGCCAGGGCTTCCGAGAGGCCTTTCATCTTGAAGATCTGCCGGGTTTCGGCGATCTCCTGCTCCCGCATATGGACGACCTCCCACCGCTCGCGGGCCTCCTCGGCCTGGCGGTATTCGCGCTCACTCTTCGAGGAGACATAGGCTCCTAGCCCCATGGAAATGGCACCGGCGACCAGGCCGGCGACGCCGCCCAAGAGGATCACATCGGGGTCGTCGGTGCCTCCTGCAATGGCCGCGACGAGGGCGACGTTGGAAACGAAGCCGTCGTTCGCGCCGAACACGACCTCGCGGAGCAGTCCACCCTCGGGCCGGTGGCCTTCCGACGAGCGCACCCCGACCCGCTGAGCCCACGGTAGGATGACGCGGCGGACGCGCCGCAGCGTACGATCGAAACTCTGCATCGTATGTAGTCTACAGCGGGGCAGGCAGCAGCCAGCCACGGGGCACCCGCCGCCGGCTAGCGCTTCTTGGCCGTGCCGACGCGAACCTCGCCGCCCTCAACGGTTGTCGCATAGACAGTAATGTCATGCCCGCTGGCACGAAGTTCCTCACCGGTGCGAGCGTCGAAGGTCCAGGCGTGCCACGGGCAGGTGACAACGCCATTTTCCATCGTGCCGTCACTGAGCGGCCCACCCATGTGTGGACACAGGTAATTGGTTACGTAGAAGGTCCCGTTGTCGTTGAAGACGGCCATTGGCTTGCGGCGCCACGGACCGCCGTCAGCCATGAGCATCTTGCTACCTCCCGGGGCAATGTCGCTTGCTTTGCAGATGACGACATAGTCGGCGGCTTCTGGTTGTGTGGTCATGTGCCTCCTGGGGTAGATGACTGTGGCGGACGGCGGCCACGCGGCTTAATTCACCGAGCAGTGCGCTACCGTGACAGCCTTTCGATCATGATGCTCATGGGCGCGCCTGCCTCTTGCATCTCGTCGCCGTAGGCGCGCCATGCCTCGTCCATGCGCCTGCGTGCCGTGGATTCGTCGTCCAAGGCTAACGCTGCGCTGGCGGTGGCATTGAAGCGCCGAAACGCTGTGTTGCGCAACTGGTCGTAACTGTGGATCGCGGCGCCAACCAGTAGCCGAACTTCGACGTCCATTCCCTGTACCTCTCCCACGCGGCCCATACGTGTCCGATACGGGCAGCCAAGGCCATCGCTGGGCCGCTAGCGGCGGGAGCCTAGCACAGCCATCGCGGGGTCGTCGCGCTGCTATACTCGGCGCCCGCACGGCGTTCAGCACCAAGGAGGCGCACCCAATGGCGCAGCAGGCAACGGCCTCGCATACGACCCGGCAGCCCATCGAGCGGAACCTGGCGATGGAGTTGGTACGTGTTACCGAAGCCGGGGCACTGTCCGCCGCCGTCCACATGGGCAAGGGCGACAAGGAACTGGTGGACCAGGCGGCGGTCGATGCCATGCGGTTCACACTGGGGGGCATCCGAATGGACGGCGTCGTCGTCATCGGCGAGGGTGAGAAGGACCAAGCGCCCATGCTGTACAACGGCGAGCGCATCGGCGACGGCTCCGACCCCAAGGTCGACATCGCTGTCGACCCCATCGACGGAACGACGCTGCTGTCCAAGGGCCTGCCGGGCGCGATCGCCGTCATCGCGCTGTCCGCGCGAGGGACCATGCGTGTGCCGCGCGCGGTCCATTATATGGACAAGATCGTCGTCGGCCCTGAGGCGGCTGGTGGCATCGACGTGACCGCCCCGGTGGCTGACAACCTACGGGCCGTGGCCAAGGCGCTGGGCCGGAGGGTGTCCGAGGTAACGGTCATCGTGCTCGACCGCCCACGTCATGAGCAGCTAATGAAGGACATCAGGGCTGCCGGGGCGCGCATCAAACTCATCATGGACGGCGACGTGATCGCAGGCATCCAGGCAGCGCTGCCGGATACTGGCGTCGACGTCGCCATGGGCATCGGCGGCACGCCGGAGGGTGTGATCACTGCGGCCGCCATTCGCTGCACCGGCGGCGCGATCCAGTGCAAGCCGTGGCTTCGTGATGATGAAGAACGCCGTCGCTGTATCGAGGCCGGCCTCGACGTCGACCACGTTTACGCCACCGAGGAGTTGGTCGCCGGTGACGACGTCTTCTTCTCAGCGACCGGCGCCAGCACCGGCGAGATGCTCCGGGGTGTGAGCTTCAGCCCCGGTGGGGCCAAGACCCAGTCGTTGGTCATGCGCTCGCGCTCCGGCACCATCCGCTGGATCGACTCCATCCACGACTTCGGGCGCCTGGACAAAGTGCGCTTCGGAGAGTAGCCGCGATCTGCGCGCCCTTACCCCACCCCCCGATTTCGGTGTAGGAGAGATGCCTAACCCGATGGTCACCATCGGAACGCCGCTGTCACCCAACGCCACTCGGCTGCTGCTGCTCGGCTCCGGCGAGTTGGGCAAGGAGGTCGCTATCGAGGCGCAGCGCCTCGGCGTCGAAGTGGTGGCGGTCGACCGCTACGCGAATGCACCGGCGATGCAGGTGGCGCACCGGAGCCACGTCATCTCCATGCTCGACGCGCAGGCGTTGCGGAGGGTCATCGAGGCTGAGCGCCCGGACCTCGTCGTGCCTGAGGTGGAGGCCATCGCGACGGACGAGCTTGTGGCGCTGGAACGTGAGGGCGTGCGCATCATCCCGACGGCACGGGCGACGCAGTTGACGATGGACCGCGAGGGCATTCGCCGCCTGGCGGCCGAGGAGCTGGGCCTGCGAACGTCTCCCTATCGCTTCGCCGATTCTGAGGCCGAGTACCAGGCCGCCGTGGCCGCCATTGGGCTGCCGTGCGTCGTGAAGCCGGCGATGAGCTCGTCGGGCCGAGGGCAAACGGTGCTGCGCGCGTTGGCCGACGTCGGCGAGGCCTGGGCCGCGGCCATTGTCGGCGGACGCGGGAAATCCACGAGGGTTATCGTCGAAGGGCTCGTGGATTTCGACTACGAGATAACGCTGCTGACGGTCCGCCACGCAGGTGGCACGGCATTCTGCGCCCCCGTTGGCCACCTCCAGGTCGATGGCGACTACCGGGAGTCGTGGCAGCCACAGCCGATGTCGGCCGCAGCTGCCGCGACGGCACGGACGATCGCGAGCCGCGTGACAGACGCGCTCGGCGGGCTTGGCGTCTTCGGTGTCGAGCTGTTCGTGAAGGGCGACGACGTCTACTTCAGCGAAGTGTCGCCCCGCCCGCACGATACCGGCATGGTGACCCTGGTCTCGCAGGACCTCTCGGAGTTTGCGCTGCACGTCCGTGCGATGCTTGGGCTGCCGGTGTCGGGTATCGAGCAGCTGGGGCCGGCAGCGTCGTGCGCGGTGGTCGTGGACGGAAGCTCGACGAGCGTGCGCTTCGAAGGAGTGGACGCGGCGCTTGCCGAGCCAGGGACGGGGCTGCGGCTGTTTGGCAAGCCGGGGTTGGACGGCCATCGTCGCATGGGCGTCACACTGGCCCGTGGGGCGAGCGTCGAGGAGGCGCGGGCGAAAGCCCGGCGCGCTGCTGCTGCGCTGCGCGTGTCGCTCTAGCTTGTTTCGTCGGGCGAGTCGCTGGGGGGCACCGCGGCAGCGAGGCCCGCGGAGTACTGCCCCTGCCGGGCGGCTGAGGCTTCGCGGCAGCGCTGGAGGTAAACTGCCTGGGCCGCTCCGACGTTCTCGCGCTTGCCTCCCCACGCCGCCAACGGAGCGGCCTGGAGCCCGCGACCATAGGAGTAGCTGATCTCCCAGGGGACCGCTTTCACGGCAGCCAGGCGATTGATGGCGTCGAGGTTGACCACCGACTCGCCATCCGCCTGCCCACCGGAGAGGAAGACGATGCCGGGCACGGCCGCTGGCACGTGCGCCTGGAAGCAGGCGATGGTCTGGTACGCCACCTCCTCGGCGGACGATCGGTCCGTCGCCTCCTTGCCAGAGAGGACCATGTTGGGCTTGAGCAGCGTGCCCTCTAGGATGATGCCCTGGCGATCAAGCTCGGCGTACACCTCGTGGAGCGTGCGTGCAGTCGCGTCATAGCAGGCCTGGATAGTGTGCGTCCCGTCCATCAGCACCTCGGGCTCGATGATGGGCACGAGCCCCGCCTCCTGGCAGAGTGCCGCATACCTGGCGAGCGCGTGCGCGTTGACGGCGATGCAGTAGTCGGACGGGATGCCGTCGCCGATGGTGATGACCGCGCGCCACTTGGCGAATCGAGCACCCAGGGCGTAGTACCCAGACAGGCGCTCGCGCAGCCCGTCCAGCCCCTCGGTCACTGTTTCGCCGTCCGCGCCAGCAAGGGACTTAGCCCCAGTGTCGACCTTGATGCCGGGGATGACCCCGTTGTCCTGGAGGACCTTGACCAATGGCATCCCGTCCGCGGCCTTTTGCCTGAGAGTCTCGTCGTAGAGGATGACGCCGCTGATGTAGGCCTCGCTGCCGTCGGCGCGGAAGAGCATTTCGCGATAGTCACGGCGGCTGTTCTCGGTACTCTCGACGTTGATGGAGTCGAAGCGCCGCTTGATGGTCGCCCCGCTTTCGTCGGCGGCCAAGATCCCTTTGGCCGGGGCCACCAGCGCCCGTGCAATCTCGTTCAAAGCAGCTACATCGATGGCCATCGCCCGTCCTCCTTCGTTGTGCCGCTGGCACGCTCCAGACGACTATAATAGCGTTCACTCACCGCCGGGGCCACGGCGTGCCACGAAGCCCCGTCGGGCTGGCTTGTCCGACCCGACTTGCCCGGCGTGTCCCCTTGCACCACACATGGATAGTCTTTCAGTAGCACTGCCCGTCTTTTTCGCCAGCGCAGTCGTCGTCGTCCTCGCCGGGGTTGGGCTTGCCTACTTTGGCGATGAGATTGCCGAGCGCACCGGCTGGGGCGCGCTCTGGGTCGGCACCATCCTCGTGAGCGTCGCCACGTCGCTTCCCGAACTGATCACCAACCTTTCCGCCGTCATCATCGACGCACCGGACATCGCGTTGGGTAACGTGTTCGGGGCCAACGCGATCAATATGTTCACGCTGGCGGCCATCGCGGCCGTCTTTGGCGTCGGACGGTTGTTCAGGGAGCAGCCGACCCAGACGCTGGTGCTGGCGCTGGCCGCGGTTGTGCTCGCCCTCGTCACGCTGGGCGTCACCGTCACGGGCGACGTGGCGCTGGGCCCGTCGAGCGTCGGGGGCTTGATCATCGCCGCCTCTTACGTGGGCGCCATGCGCGTCGTTTATAGCGCACGCGCCAAGGTGTCGAAGGATCCGGACGCTCTCCCCGACATTGCCGGCACAGCCACGCGCGCCTGGATCGGCTTTGGGGTTGCATCGCTGGCCATCATCGTGACGGCGCCGCTGCTGGCCAGCAGCGCTGACGGCATCGCCAGTGCCAGCGGGCTCTCCGCCAGCTTTGTCGGCGTGCTGCTGGTCTCCATCGTGACCACGCTGCCTGAGGCGACGGTGTCGGTGACGGCTATGCTGCGCAACTCGCCGGGGCTGGTCATGGGTAACATCTTCGGATCCTGCGCCTTTAATCTGTTTGTCATCCCCATAGCAGACCTAGCCAACGGAGAGCCGTTGCTCGCTAGCGCCGGTCCGGAGCACTACCTTGCCCTGGCCGCGGCTGCCGCCCTCATGGCGGCGGGGCTGGTGGCAATGGTCGCTGCCGCACGCAAGCGGCTGGTGGTTTCAAAGGCACTCGTTCCTGTCATGCTGGTCGGCTACCTCGCCACGATCTACGGTGTCTTCGTCTTGGCGGGCTAGAGACCCGCGAACTACCCGTCCCCCGCAGGGACCCGCTGGAGGTGCGGTAATGCAAATAGGCGTGTGTTTGCCTCATTACGGCCAGGCAATGGACCCGGCCGGGATGCGGACCTTTGCCGAGCGCGTCGAGAGCCTGGGCTTCGACTCGATCTGGGTGACCGACCATGTGATTGTCCCCAAAGGGCTCGACATCATCTACAAGGAGCGGATGCTTGACCCGCTGGCCACCCTCAGCTATCTGGCTGGGGTCACCAACACCGTGCGGCTGGGGACGAGCGTCCTCATCCTCCCGTACCGCAACCCCGTGATCGTCGCCAAAGAGCTGGCCACCACCGACGTCCTCAGCGGCGGCCGCGTCATTTTCGGGGCCGCCTCAGGCTGGATGGAGGGCGAGTTCGCCGCGCTGGGGGCGGACTTCGCAAATCGAGGCGCGGTCACCGACGAGTACCTCCAGATCATCACCGCGATCTGGTCCCGCGCGGAGCCTGAGGTGAAAACGGAGCACTTCGACATCCGCGGGGTCGTCGCCTCTCCGGAGCCAGCGCAGCGCCCGCGGCCGCCCATTTGGATCGGCGGGCAGAGCCCGCCGGCGGCGCGGCGCGCCATCGCCTTTGGCGACGTGTGGCATCCCAACCTGCCTTCGTGGGAGGTGGTCGAGGGGGCGACGCGCTATCTCGCAGAGCTGTCTGCTAAGGCTGGCCGCGCACAGCCGCCTAGGCTCGCGACGCGGGCCGCGGTCAACTTCGATGTACCGCCGCCAGAAGGGGCGCGCCCTGGCCTGTTTGGCGCCCCCGAGCAGATGGCCGCGACCGCACGGCGGTTCGAGGCGGCGGGCGTCAGCCATTTGCTGCTGAACTGGCGGGACATGCCCTTCGTGGACGTGCTCGCCGAGATGGAGCGATTTGGCACCGAGGTGCTTCCCCAGGCGCGCTAGGTGCCCGGCGTTAGTCGGGTCTCGCGTTCGCGCTGCTGTCGCGCCTCGGTATGCACCACGAAGAGCAGCACGATCAACAGCGCGGTCATCAGGATCAGCGAACCGGGTATCCACATGATTATGCCGCCGAGTTGCTGGTCCTCGAGCGGCGTTAGCCCGTAGTCGGGAGTGGAAGCTGAATAGTGGCCGTACCAGGCCGAGGGCGAGAACGTGAGGAACGCCCCCAGCACGAACACCGGCACAGTGGTCAAGAAGATATACG
>CAUYXS010000058.1:0-7831 GCA_963577205.1 Dehalococcoidia bacterium
CTGGCCCACCCCTATTCAGAAGGGCGGGCCATGGCAGTAGGAACACCGGCACTATCCCGTTGGGCTCGGCTAGTCCTGCCGAGCGACCAGCGAACGATTATCGCGTGGATCGCGATGCTCATCGTGGCCTTCCTGGTGCTTGTGCCGCTGATCGTCATGATCGCGGCAACCTTTCGGCCTGCGGGCGTCTTTCCGCTGGAATCCGGCGAATTTACACTCACCAACTACACTGAGTTCCTGTCGGGGCAGCGTGGTGTCTGGAAGATATTCCAGAACACCTTTATCTATGCCGGTGGGACCATGGCACTGGCGGTGCCGATGGCCTTCGGCATGGCCTTCCTGACCGAACGGACTGACGTGCCGTTCCGCTCGGTGCTCTACACGCTAATGTTCGTGCCCTTCGTGACGCCCGTGTTCGCAACGGCCCTCGGTTGGGTACTTCTGGCCGGCCCCCGGGCGGGTGCAGTGAACGAGTACATTCGCCTCATTTTCGGCCTGGAATCACGAAACGGACCATTCAACATCTACACCATGGAGGGCATGATCTTCGTGACGGCCCTCGGCATCGTCCCCTCCATGTGGTTGTTGCTCGTTAGCGTGCTGCGCAATATGGACCCGACCTTAGAAGAAGCGGCGTCGACCGCTGGGGTCAACCGCTGGGGCGTCCTGCGCAAAGTAACTATCCCGTTGATGCTGCCGGGGATCTTGGCGGTCGTCATCTACTTCTCCATCGCGGTGATCGAGTCATTCGAGATCCCGTTGGCCCTCGGCATCACTGCAGGCGTGCAGGTGCTCAGCACCAAGATCTTCCTAATCATCACTTCGGTGGACGAAGGCCGCTTCGCCTATGGCTCCGCCGCTGTGTTCGGCATGGTCGGTGTGATCATCGGAGTGATAGGCATCTCGGCGTACATGTGGCTGATACGACGGAGTAGCCGTTACACCGTCATTACCGGCAAAGGATATCGGCCGCGGAAGATCAAGCTGGGGCGCTGGAAGTACGTCGCGTTTGGCCTCATCGGCCTCTACATGTTCATCAAAGTCCTCATGCCTTTCTCGATGATCTTGTACGCGAGCTTCCTGAGGTACTACGTACCGCCGCTACCAGAGAATTTCTGGCCTCTCGGACAAATACCATGGACGCTAGAGAACTATCGCAACCTGTGGGATTGGCGGTTCTTTGGGCGGACCGTGTGGAATACGGCCATCGTCGTGTTCGCCGCGGCGAGCGTCACTATGCTGTTGGTCACCGTGGTGGCCTGGGCGGCCGTAAGGCTAAAGACGCCGGTCGCTCATACGGCCAACGTCCTGACGTTCATGCCCCTGGCCATACCAGGCGTCATCATGACGCTGGCATTTTTCCTGCTGTTCATCGGCACGCCACTGTTCGGCACTCTGGCCCTCATCGTGCTGGCCTTCACGGCACGCTACCTTGCGTACTCGACGCGCCTGATGTACTCGGCGCAAGTGCAGGTTCACAAGGAACTGGAGGAGGCGAGCCTCGTCAGCGGCGTCGGGCACGTACCGACGCTGGTATTCATCAATTTGCGGTTGCTCTTGCCTGCGTTTATCAACGGCTGGCTGTGGATCGTCACGCACGCGGCGAAAGACTTCACGACCCCGTTGCTCCTGGCGACCTCAGGCACGGTGCTGGTGGCCAACGTCATCTACAGTCGCTTCGAGGGAGGCAGGTTCACCGAGTCGGCGGCCGTCATGGTTGTCTTGGTCATCATGCTAATCACAGTGGTATTTGCAGGCCGTCGATTCCTTGGCGGCGAGGTGAAGCAATAGAAGCTATAGGAGCGGAGTTACCATGCTGACCGTGCAGAACCTGGAAATGGAGTACCGGAGCGATCGAGGGCCCGTCCGGGCCGTCCGGGGCGTGAGCTTCGACGTCGACCGGGGCGACTTCTACACGCTGCTAGGTCCTTCCGGGTGCGGCAAAACCTCGACGCTGCGCTGCATCGCCGGCCTCGAAACTCCAACAGGCGGCACCATCACCATCGGCGACGATGTCGTATACGACTCACAGAAGAAAATCCTGATCCCGACGCACCGGCGCGCGGTCGGTATGGTGTTCCAGTCTTACGCCATTTGGCCTCACATGTCGGTGTTCGAGAACGTCGCCTTCCCGCTGACGCGAGGTCGCAACAAGGTGGCCCGGAGCGAAGTCAAAAGCATGGTGGACCGGGCACTCGACGTCGTGCAGCTCAGCCACTTGGCCGACCGGCCTGCGCCTGCGCTCAGTGGTGGCCAGCAGCAGCGCGTGGCCCTGGCCCGCGCCATCGTCTACGAGCCAGACTTACTGCTGCTAGACGAGCCCCTGAGCAATCTCGATGCGAAGCTGCGGGAAGAGATGCGCCAGGAGCTGAAGGAGATGGTCGCGCGGCTGAAGATAACGACACTCTATGTTACGCACGACCAGATCGAGGCGCTGGCAATGTCGGACGAGCTTGCCGTCATGTACGAAGGCAAGATCGTCCAAGAAGGCGCACCAGAAGAGGTGTACCTGCGCCCAACGTCGGCGTTCACAGCCAACTTCGTCGGCAAGACGAACCTGCTCAACGGTACGGTGAGCAACACCAAAGGGACAGTCTCGACGGCGCACGGGGCCATCAACGCGAGCCTGCCGGACTGGGCTACGGCCAATGCGGACGTAGTCTTGGCCTTCCGGCCTGAGGCGGTGACCGTTGCCGCTAGCGGCAACAACACCGGCGACAATGTCATCCACGGGAAAATCACCCGCACCAGCTTCGTCGGTGAGGTGCTGGAGTACGTCGTGGGAGCGAAAGACGACAACTTCAAAGCAAAGGGCGACCCTTTCGCGGCCTTCCGCATCGGCGACGAGGTCGACCTGTACTTGCCGGAGGACCGAGTGCTCATCATGCGGAGCGACGAAGCCACCCTTGCCGAACTGGAGGCCGCCCGAGTGGCCTCCGGAGGTCCATAGAAGCCCGAGCGCTGCGTGGCTCGCGCCCATTGCTCTTTGCGGGCCGTACGGACGCGCGATTGCCACCCAGCCCAACCCCACAGTCGCTGCCCGATTGCGGGAGTTCTTTTAATCGGCGAGGCGACCCCCATTCCTCCCTTTGGGTCGTCGCTCATAGCTTTTCGAACGCCAAGAGCGAAACCCAAACCGAACAACAATAGTCGAACGCTAGGAGAGTGAAATGGCAACGGCCCCACAACTTACGGAAGCGAGCACCAGTCAGTACGCGCAGACCGGCGCCCTCTCGAACGGCATTCGCGTGCATTACAACGAGGCGGGCACAGGCGAGCCTGTCATCTTCCTCCACGGGAGTGGCCCCGGCGCCAGCTCATGGAGCAATTTCGCACGCAACGTCGGTCCGTTCTCGGAGAAGTACCGGGCGATCCTCATGGACCAACCCGGCTACAACAAGACGGACACTGTTGTTATCGAGCCGAACGAGACGCGCTCGCAGATCAACGGGAACGCGGTGGTCGGCATGATGGATGTCCTCGGCTTGGACAAAGCAAGCTTCGTCGGCAACTCCATGGGCGGGGCAACAGCGCTCAACATCGCCGTGGATTTCCCAGAGCGAGTCAGCAAGCTCGTCCTCATGGGCTCGGGGTCAGGGGGCGGCGCCAACATTTTCTCCCAGCAGCCAAGCGAGGGCATCAAGGTACTCAACGAGGTCTTCGATGACCCATCCGTTGCCGGGTTCCGTAAGCTGATCAACATCATGCTTTACGACGGCTCGCAGGTGGCTGACGAGGTGCTGGAGCAGCGCTACCAGGCCACCGTCGGCAACATGGGGCACGTGGAGGCCCGTGCCAAGTCCAGCAATGCGCAGCGGGACCTGAGTGCGCAGTTGCCTAGCATCACGGCCCCCACGCTGGTCATCCACGGGTTCAACGACCGCGTGGTGCCTTTCGAGAACAGCCTGAAGCTTCTGGCGTCCATCCCAACGTCGCGGCTGGTTGTGTTCCAGCACTGCGGGCACTGGGCGCAGTTTGAGCACGCTGCGGAGTTCAACCGGCTGGTCCTTGATTTCCTAGCCAATAGCTAGGCACAGAGCCGCAGCGATCGGCGGGCTCCCGATGGCGCCTCACTCTTCATGGCGCCGGTACCCCCGGCACGTTCTGGCATGTCAACAATCGACAAATCGCTGGTCACAAAGCGCCCCTCGCGGCACCCAGCGCACGCCCGCTGGTGGGAGAGCGATCGATTGATCGCGTGGCTCGCCGCTGCGCTCCTTTTCGTCCTCGTGGCGGTGCCGATCGGGATGCTGATTTTCGCATCGTTCCGCGGCCCGATCGGGGCGCTGCCTATTCAATCGCGAGCGTACTTCACCTTCGACCACTACAGCGACGCCCTCTTGCGCATCTCCAGTTGGCGCATGGCCATGGAAACCAGCATCTACACTATCGGTGCGGTTGCCGTGGCTCTCGGCTTCGCCCTTTCGCTGGCGTGGCTCACCGAGCGCATTCGGATTCCGGCCCCGAACGTCGTGGCGGCGCTCGTCGTCCTCCCTTTCTTGCTCCCTCCTTCTAGCATCACGGGCAGTTGGCTGAGTCTATTTTGGCCTCGTAGCGGCTCAGTGAACGTTTTCCTGCGTGAGAACGTACTGGGCGGCCTTTCACGGGGACCCTTCGACCCGGCGACTCTCCCTGCGATGATCCTGGGACAGGCGTTGTTTATCACGCCGATTGCCTATCTCATCGTGGCGGCCGCGCTGCGCAACATGAATGGCGCGCTGGAAGAGATGAGCGCCGCGAGCGGTGCAGGTCCCCTCACGACCGTCCGTCGGATCACGCTGCCAATGCTTACCCCTGCGCTGCTGACGGCTGGGGTACTTGGTGTGTGGTTCACACTGGACTGGACCGACGTGCCCTTCGACCTCGGAGCCATCGGTGCCGTGCGGCTGTTCAGCGTACGACTCTACTTCCAAACCGTCGGCAGCGTCGGCGGCTTCCCTAACTTTGGAGGCGCTGCGGCGCACGCCGTCCTCACTTTGCTCTTGCTCTTTGCCGTGTTTGCCTTCTACGCACGGCTGACCCGTCACAGCGCACGCTACGCAACCGTCGGCATCAAGGGTGCCCGGCTCTCCCGGTGGCCGGTCGGGCTGTGGAGCATCCCCCTCCTGGTGATCGCCGCCTTCTACGCCCTGGCAATGTGGGTTGCGCCTCTGTATACCCTCGCGAGCGGGGCGATCAATGGAGGAGGAACCGCGTTCACCGCAGTGCTATCGAGCGGCAAGTTCTGGTCGGCCGCCGCCAACACGATGATCGTCGCCGTCGGCAGCGCGACCCTGGGTACGGTGCTCGTGCTGTTGGTGGCCTGGGTCGTTGTGCGCACCGACAATCGACTCCTGCGCCGGCCGCTGGATTTGCTGGCCACCGCGCCGCTGGTTATCCCTGGCCTGCTCGCGGCAACGGCGTTTCTTCTCGTTTACCTGGTCCTGGACTGGCTGCCGCTGTGGGGCACCCACCTCGGCATCACGCTCGCGCTGTCCTATCGGCTCGCGATACCCTACCGGCTCGCTAATGTTGGCATGCGGCAGGTCACACGCGACATGGACGACGCGTCCGCCACCAGCGGCGCCACGCCTTTCGTCACGCTGCGGCGGATCGTCGTTCCGCTGCTGGCATCGAGCATCGCCGCGTCGTGGATCATCTTCTTCGTCTTCGCCATCCGCGAGCGGACGATCATCCAGTACATCGGGTTCCAAGTGCGGACTTTCACCACGATGGGGCGAGTGTCCAGTGCGCCCGGTGCCGAGGCAGCGGCGGACTTGCTCATGCTCGCGATGGTGGTGGCGGTCGTCGCGGGCGTGGCGTATGCGCTGCGCAGATGGCAGCGCATGGGCGGCTAGGCCGCCGGCTGAGCCGCGAGTTCGCCGTCGGCGGTGCTGGCCCGTGCGCGGGGGGGCGGTACGAACAGTAAAATCACGATAGCCAGCGCCTCCACGGCAATCCATGACCAGAACACTGGCACGTAGCTGCCTTGGATGTCGTACATCACGCCGGATATCAGGGCTCCCAGCCCCAGCGAGACAACAATGAACGGCGTCACGATCCCCATTACGGTACCAGCCGAAGCGCGCCCGAAGTAGTTGGCAAAAATGATGCGCATGATCATGTCGACACCGCCCGCGCCGATGCCCATGGTGATGCCGATGGGTATCGCCATGGCGTTGGAGCTGGTGAAAATAACCAGCACGCCCATGATCAACACCGACAGTGCGGCGACTCCGTAGGCTGCTCGCGCTCCCACTGCGTCCACGAATAGCCCCAGGCTCACGCTCATGGGCACCATGGTGACGCCGGCGATGCTGAACGAGGCCGCGGCGAAAGTGGGCGACATCCCTTGCTCGGTCATGTGCGCGATCATGTGGATGCCAATGCCGTTGCGCGACATTTCCAGGAGCGAGATCGACGCCACGAGCATCCAGAGCGTCCGCGTCCGCGCAGCCTCCCTCGCCGTCCATTGCACTTCGCTCGCGGCGGTGGCCGCCCCCTGGTCGGCGACGGCCACCGCCACTGTGTCGCTTGGAGTGCGTCCGTCTGGAGCCTGGCCCACGTCAGCCGGCCGGTTGCGGTAGAGCAAGACCCCGCCTGGCAGTGCGACGGCAAGCATGAGGAATCCCAGCACGTACCACGCCGCGCTCCAGCCTGACCCGTCCAGCACTCGCTCCGCGAGTAATGGGATGACGATGAAGCCCAGGCCCAGCATCAACGTCACGAATCCCATGGCGGTCCCGCGCCTGCGCACAAACCACTGCGCCATCGCCGAGGTGATGGCAACGCGGTTGACCCCGGCGAACGTCGCGTAGCCGACGCCGAAGAGCAAGTAGAACATCCAGAGCTTGGAGACGGCGCCAAGTCCTATGAGACACAAGCCCATGAGAACCGTGGCCGCGTTCAGTACGAGCCATGCGCCGTACCGGTCCGCGAGTCTACCTGCCAGCGGCGCGGCCACGATGACGAGCGCGCTGCCGAGAAACACCGCGCCGCCCAGCGAGGACCGAGACCACCCGAACGTCTCTTGCATCGACGGGTAGAGCAGGCCAATGATGGCAGGGCGGTAGGCAACCGTCGGAAAGATGGCCAACCCCACCACCGCCGTCACGACCCAGCCGTAGTAGAACGGAGCGCGTCGGGCTAGGGCATCGGTAAGGAACCGCATGAGGCGCAGTTTACCCTCTCCACCGCCTGGCACGCTTGGCTAGGCGCCGTCTCGTCCGGCTGCTAACGTTGCCGGCATCCCATCGCCCCTCGGCGCCGAGGTCAGGCCACCCTCATGCCAACAACAACACTCAACGGCTACCAACACCACTACGAGGACCGCGGATACGGCCAGCCCTTGGTCATGATCCACGGGGCCGGGTCCAGCAGTGTCAGCCTCTCGGGCCATTTCGACGACCTGTCCAAGGACTTCCGCATCGTCGCGCCTGACATGCGCGCCATGGGCGGCAGCGAGCACGTCGCCGAGGTTCCCCCTCCGGCGTGGCCCGAGGATCTTGGAGCGCTCTTGGACGAGCTGGCCCTCGACAAAGCCATCGTCTACGGCGTCAGCCTCGGCTCGCGGGTCGCCCTGCGCTTCACGATCGACAACCCCCAGCGCGTGCGGGCTCTAGTGCTCGACGGCCCCATCATTGCGCAGGATCAGTCAGGGAACACGGCAACGGCGCAGGTCTTTGACGTCGCGTCATATTCGGATGCCCGTAAGGCCGATATGCACCGGCTTCACGGTGACGACTGGGAGACGGTCGCTCGAAACTACCTGAACATCCGTAACAACCCCGCGCTCCAGGAGTACTACAACCTGCGAGAGTCGTTCTCCAGCGTGAAGTGCCCGGTGCTGATC
>CAUYXS010000059.1:0-7767 GCA_963577205.1 Dehalococcoidia bacterium
GGCGCCATGGGGCATGATCTCGCCAAGCGCTACTACAACCTGGAGCAGCAGATGCTCGCCGACGCCGACGAGAAAGGCCGCATGGCCATCTCCCTATCGATACAGCGCCTGGCGTCCCAGGTGGTGTCAGAGACGACCACTTCATTGGTACCGCTGCCCAACGACGAGATGAAAGGCCGGCTCATCGGCCGCGAGGGCCGCAACATTCGGGCCATCGAGGCCGCCACCGGGGTGGACTTAATTATCGACGACACGCCAGAGGCGATCACCATCTCATGCTTCGACCCGATCCGGCGTGAAGTGGCTCGCCTTGCCCTCACCAGCCTCATCTCGGACGGGCGCATTCACCCGGCCCGCGTCGAGGAAGCTGTCGAGAAGGCGCAGAGCGAAGTCGACGAGGTCATCCGGCGCTCCGGCGACCAGGCGGTCCTGGACGCAGGGGTTCGGGGTCTGCACCCAGAGTTGATCAAAATCATCGGGCGCCTCAAGTTCCGCTACAGCTACGGCGAGAACATTCTGCTGCACTCCGTCGAAGTGGCCCGTATCGCCGGCATGCTGGCGGGCGAGATCGGAGCCGACATCCAGGTGGCGAAGGCTGGCGGACTCCTGCACGACATCGGCAAGGCACTGACCCACGAGGTCGAGGGTTCGCACATCGAGATCGGCGACGAGATTGCGCGGCGCTACAATCTGCCAGAGCCCGTCAAGGTCGCCATCTCCGAGCACCATGACGACGCCCGGGGCACGCCCGAAGCCTTCATCGTCGCCGCGGCCGACGCGATCAGCGCTGCCCGGCCCGGCGCCCGGCGCGACACGGTGGAGTTCTATCTGAAGCGGCTCGAGGCGCTGGAGGACGTGGCGAACTCATTCCCTGGTGTCCAGAAGTCCTTCGCCATCCAGGCGGGACGCGAGGTCCGCATCCTCGTCGCTCCGGAAGAAGTGGACGATGTAGAGGCCGCGAGCCTGGCACGCAACGTTGTTCGGAAAATCGAGGAGAACCTGGTCTACCCCGGAGAGATCAAGGTCACGGTGGTACGCGAGACGCGCGCTACCGAGACAGCGAAGTAACCGATGCGAACACTGCTTGTCGGTGACGTCGTCGGAAAGCCAGGGCGCCGCGCGCTGGAAGCCGTGCTGCCGGACCTGCGCCGTGAAGAGGACATCGACCTAGTTGTCGTCAATGGCGAGAACGCCGCGGGCGGCTTCGGGCTGACCCAGGAGACAGCAGACGCCATCCTGGATGCGGGGGCAGATGTGATCACCTCGGGCAATCATATCTGGGACCAACGCGAGATTATCCCATTCATGGACGGTGAACTGCCCATCCTGCGGCCCGCGAATTACCCCACATCCGCACCGGGGCGCGGCATGCTGCGCATCGGGCCGGCCGCCGTCATCAACCTTCAGGGACGCGTGTTCATGCCCGAGGGCACCGATTCTCCCTGGACCGTCGTGGAGCAACTCCTAACCGAGCTGGCGGACGACCCGCCGAAGGTGACGCTCGTTGACTTCCACACGGAAGCAACCTCCGAGCAAAACGCGATGGGCTGGTTCCTCGACGGCCGCGTCTCCGCGGTGGTGGGTACGCACACTCACGTCGCGACCGCGGACGCCCGCATCCTGCCGAAGGGCACAGCGTACGTCACTGACCTCGGCATGACCGGGCCGGTCAATTCCATCATCGGCTCGAGCCCCCAGGACGTGCTCACGCGCTTCCTCACAGCCTTGCCGCGCCGTCTCAACGTAGCCGAAGGAGGCCCGATGCAGTTCAATTCCGTACTCATCGACATCGACGACCTGACCGGGCTGGCCACGAGCATCCGGCGGGTCGACAGGATCGTGGAGCGATGAGCAGCAGCACCGCACAACGAGCCGACCTCCACCTCCACACCACGTTCTCCGACGGGCTCCTGTCGCCGACTGACCTCGTGCGGCTGGTCGTTGAACGAGGGGTAACCGTGGCGGCGGTCACCGACCACGACTCGACCGAGGGGCTCGATGAGGCCTTCGCCGAGGCCGCGCGGCACCCAGGGTTGCGCCTAGTGCCTGGCATCGAGATCAGCGCCGACAGCCCGCTGGACCCAAAGGGGGACGTACACGTCCTCGGCTACTTCCTGGACCGGACCGACGAAGCACTCCAGCAGCGCCTGCGGGGCTTCCGAGGCGACCGCGACTCGCGCGCCGAGCGCATGGTGGAGCGCCTAGCGGAAATCGGCATGCCCGTGGAGATGGCCCGCGTGCGGGAGATCGCGGGCGAAGCCGGCATCGGCAGGCCCCACGTCGCCAGAGCCATGATGGAGCGCGGCTACATCCCCACCATCGCCGCGGCGTTCGACGGCTACCTCGACGACAACGGGCAAGTGAACGTATCGCGCCCGCACATTGGCATGGACGAGGCCGCCGCCATGATTCGTAGAGCAGGGGGGGTGGCCGTGCTCGCCCATCCCACTTATGCCAAGGACTATGAGCGGCTGCTCTCGATGATCGCCGACGCCGGAATGGTTGGCTTCGAGGTCCATTATGCGAACTTCGACCCGCAACAACGCCAGCACCTAGCCCGCCTCGCAGACCAACTCGGCCTGCTCCAGTGCGGCGGCAGCGACTACCACGCCATGGGCGCGGAGGGGGAGCAGCTTCCCGGCTCGGCCGGACCACCCGTAGCAGTCGTGGACGAGCTGGAGCGCCTCGCGCGCTCGCCGGCCATGGGCTAGGCCGAGGCCCAGTCGTGGACGAGCCAGCCAAGGTTGCGATCGTTGTTGCCTACGGGTACCTCTTGGGGTCGGTAAATGCGGCGTTCTTGGCTGGGCACTTGGTCAAAGGTATCGACCTGCGGCAGATCGGCAGCGGTACGGTCGGCGCGTCGAACGTCTGGTACCACGTGGGCAAGTTCTGGATCTTCCCGGTCGGGATTTTTGATCTGTTCGTGAAGGGATTCACGCCCGCCTACCTCGCGCGGTACGCACTTGACCTGGGCATTGAGGCGCAGGTCGCGGCCGGGCTGGCCGCCGTCGTTGGCCACAACTGGCCGGTGTTCCTACGCTTCCATGGCGGCCGAGGGGTCGCGCCCACCGTCGGAGTGCTCATTGCGCTTGCCCGGTTGGAGCTGGCGCTGTTCATCGTGGTGGCCACCGCCGGCTGGCGGCTCACGGGGAGCTCGGCGGTGTGGGTGCTCATTAGCATGGTGCTCCTGCCTGTCTGGTCGCTCCTGTGGGGCCGGCCGGCCGCCGTCATCGCGCTGACCGCAGGCTTGCTGACCATCATGATCGCCAAACGCGTGACCGCGGACTTTCGTAATCCCAGTGGAGAGACGCTTGGACGGCTCATGTTCAATCGGCTGCTGTACGACCGTGACATCGCCGACCACGACGCGTGGGTCCACCGCGAGCGCCCTAGTTCAACGTAGGCGAGCAGCACGATGACCACGACCCTCGGCCATTAGCATTCGGGCCGCGAGACCATGCTCCGGTGCGGCCGCTGCAATAAGCCCATTTGCACCGAGTGCATGCGCCACTACCGGGTGGTGGCGCGCGGCGGCGAGGGGTGCGGCTGCCGATCTATCGTGTCGCCACTGGGTTCATCGCTCGCGGTATCAGCGCCGCCTTCGCAGCGGGCCTCGCCGCGGCCGTGCTGCTGTCTATCTCCGCGAGCTTCGCCGACATCGATTTCCTGTTCCTCTTCCTCATGGCGGGAGTCGGCTACGATATCGAAGAGGTGGTCGCAGCGAATCGCGGCGCCGCGTAAGCACGGTGGACGCTTCTCGCGGGACGGACCTACAATGGGCAGGCGCGGGCGTAACTCAGTGGTAGAGTCCCTGCTTCCCAAGCAGGTTGTCATGGGTTCGAATCCCATCGCCCGCTCCAATCCACCCGCAAATCACTTCGCCTCATGCAGGGCCGCCGGATGGGGATTAAGCGGGCACCGATACCTCCGCCAGGGCGTGGAATGCGCGCTCGTGCCCTGCTGGCCCTCCGGCGGGCATGACCAGCAGCCGCTCCAGCCCTTCGTCTGCGAGCGCCCGTAGCTTGGCGACACAGTCGGCAGGCGTCCCGACGATGAAGCAGTGCTCGCAAACCGCCTCCAGCATGTCGTCCGGCAGGTCCTCGGCGCGCTCTGGCACCTCGAAACGGAGGCCGACCTCGGCGAAGCCGGCATCGAAGCGGCGCAGCTTAAGCCAGCTGTGCGCAGCGCGGCGCGTGCGTTCCCTCGCGGCGACCGGGTCGTCGTCCACCGACATGAGCGTGTTGAACGTCACTTCGAACGCGGGATCCTGTCGTTTCGCCGCAGCCCACCCTTCGGCGATCAGTGCGGCGCCAAGCGCTCGGATGGGCTTCAAGATGCCCATGAAGAGCAATGCTCCGTCGCCCACCTCGCCGGCGAGGCGGACGGCCTTCGGTCCGGAAGCGGCCAGGTGGACGGAGGGGCCTGGTGAGCCGGGGTCATCAATGCGCTCGCTCGGACTCGTGCCAAACGCGACCGCCTCGCCGCGAAGGAGTGCCTTGATGAGCGTGGCGACCTCGCGCAGTCGTACTCCACGGCTCACGTCACGGAGGACTACATCAGCCGGCTGTAGGCGGTAGCCCAGCTCCCGCAGGTCGAGGAGGCTCGACAACGCATGGCCGAGCTGAACGCCAGCACCTGGCTGCCGAGCATGAACCGGCGGAAAGCGGAGGTGCTCCAAGCCGTGGATGCGTCTGGGCTGCCAGTGCCGACGCTGCTCATGTGGGGCGCCAACGACCTGTCGGCACCGCTTCCTGTGTCGGGCTACCAACTGTACGAGCGGATCGCGCGAACAACGGCCGACGTGGAGTTCACGGTCATCAACCACGCCGGCCACTACTGCTTCCGCGAGCAGCCCCAGCGGTTCAACAGAATCGTCCGGGGCTTCCTGCTCGGCTAGCCCGCGGGCACCTCACGAGAGGCTGGATGGTGTCCCCAAATGGCCGGTGCGACGTGCTTCTGCACGACCCATGTGGAGTCATCGATCGTACGGGCGCCCCAGCCGTACTCAATGTCGAATCCGGAAGGGCTCTGCATGTAGAACGAGAACATGTGGTCATTCGTGTGGCGGCCGATGTCGAGCGACAACGGCGTGCCATGGGCCTTGCAGCGGTCGTAGGCGAGGCCAACGTCGTCCAGGCTCGCAACTTGAAGCATGATGTGCTGTAAGTGCTTCGGGGTTCGCGCCTCCACCAGCGCTATCGAGTGATGGCGCGGATTACAGTGGAAGAAGACAGCCTCGCCCATTCCCTGGATGCTGATGTAGTCGCTGATCTTGAAGCCCAAGATGTCCCGATAGAACGCCGTAGCCTGCTTCAGGTCCTGCTGGAACAGGATCATATGGCCCATGCCCAGTGAACCGGTGTGGAACCCGGAGATGGGTGTGGTGGGCAGGAACGGGCGCTCCCACAGCACCAGCGGACCGTAGAAGATTTCGATGGGCGCTCCGCCCGACTCGCGGAGCTTGATAAGCCGCACGACCTTTCGGTGCTCGGCCTCCTCGGGGGTGCCTTCTTCGAAGGGGATCTCGTTCTTCGTCAACTTCTCAGCCATCTCGTCGAGCGCCTCATTGGTTGGCACCTCCCAGCCAACGAAGACGACGTCGTCTTCGCCGGTCGGCGTGAGCGCAAGACGGTGATGCTGCTCGTCCATCCGTAGATAGACGGTGCCGTCCGGCCCTTCTTCGCTCTCCTGGAGGCCCAATACGCCAGTCGTCGCGAACTCACGCCAGCGGGCCATGTCCGAGACACCAATGCCCATGTACCCAAGTCCGGAGATACTCATTCGCCCCTCCCGGTTGATCAAGTTTGTGTGCCCGCTACCCCGTACGGTTGCGTCACGCTTCGGACGCAAGTCTACCCGCTTGTCAATTTCCATGGCCGTTGAGCTTCGCAGTTATGCTAAGTTATGCGTATGCCAACGCCTGCAACGATGCCCCGCCCAGCAGCTAACGATAGCGCTGCGCTCGCCGCTCAGTGCGCGCACAGCCTGCTCGAGCTCCGCGCCTTCACGGGTGAGACTCAGAAGCAACTCGCGCAGCGGCTAGGCATGACCGAATCAATGGTTTCGCGGCTGGAGCGCGGTGACCATGTGCCAAGCCTCAGGACCCTTTGCCGCGTCGCCGACGCCTTCGGCAAGCGCGTGGAGATCGTGTTCCACGAGCACGCGCATGCGCACGCCGACGGGACGAGCCATCTGCATGCGCACAGCCATCGGGACGGGGCGCACCAACACCAGCACGAGGACGACCATGCCAAACGATGATCACGGGCACAGCCACGGCGGCGGACACAGCCACGGCAAAGACGGGGGGCACGGGCACACGCATGGGGTCGTTGACCCATCGATCCTCACGACGAACCGGGGCATCTGGGCGATCAAGTGGTCGTTCGTGGGTTTGGCCATCACCGCCGCGATTCAGATTGTCATCGTGGTGCTCTCGGGCAGCGTCGCCCTCTTAGCGGACACCATCCATAACGTCGGAGACGCATTGACCGCGGTACCACTGTGGGTAGCGTTTCTGTTTGCGCGCCGCGCCCCGAGCCGACAGTTCAACTACGGGTTCGGCCGGGTCGAAGATCTGGCTGGCGGGGTCATCGTCTTCGTGATCCTCTTCAGTGCAGTAGCGGCTGGCTACACCGCAATTGATAGGTTGCTCAACCCGCGCGACGTCACTTTCCTGTGGGCCGTCGCGGCGGCCGGCGGCATCGGCTTCATCGGCAACGAAGCGGTCGCGATCTTCCGCATTCGCGTAGGACGAGAGATCAACAGTGCGGCGCTCATAGCCGACGGCTACCACGCAAGGGTGGACGGCTTCACCAGCCTGGCGGTTCTCGGCGGAGCTGTTGCAATCTGGTCAGGGTTTCCTATAGCCGATCCCATCGTGGGCCTCGTCATCACGGCGCTCATCGCCAAGATCGTCTGGGACTCGGCAAAGTCAGTGTTCACGCGCATGCTGGACGGCGTGGAGCCCTCGACCTTGGATGAGGTCGCACACGAGGCTGGCCATGTGGACGGGGTTTGGAGTGTGACCTACACGCGAGCTCGATGGGTAGGACACCGTCTCCACGCGGAGGTCCACGTGACGACGGGCGGCAGTCCATCGCTCGCCGAGGCCCACGAGCTGGGGGTGAACGTCTCTCACGCCCTCAGCCACGCCATCTCCTATCTAGGCGATGTCGTCGTCCACGTCGACCCGATGGGGAAGCCGGGCATCGACCACCACCGGACGCTCGCGCACGAGCACGACGGCCTGCCGCTCCACGGTCACTAGGTTTCAAGGCCGCGAAAGGAGAGCCGACCCATTGGCAAGCGAAGACCCATCGAGGTCTCCGGCCTATCGCACGGCGGCACGCCCATTCCAACCGCGGTCATGATGGGCAACACGCTGTTCACTTCGGCCATTCTTGACACCGACACGACGACCGGCAGTATCGCCGAACCCGAGCGGCAGACAGCGCTGGCGTTTGAAAGCATGCGCCGCGGCGGCGGCGTGGCCGACTACGCCCTTCGCGGCGAGGTCAACACCGAATGGCTGAAGATGTTTCTCGATCCCGACGACCGGCCGGCGGTCACCTCCAGATGCCCATGTTCGGCAACATGATGATCCATCTGGAGGTGACCGCCGGCATCGGCTAGCGCGACCGGGTTAGCTAGCCAGCAGGGGCAGCAGCCGCGGCAGGCTCGACCAGCGACTCGATCTCAGGACGCCGCGTGGACACGCCGGCCCAGTCAGCCGTCTTGCGGCTGACTCGCCCGTCCCTGAAGAAC
>CAUYXS010000060.1:0-7538 GCA_963577205.1 Dehalococcoidia bacterium
CGGGCAGGCAGCGCGCGCGATCCAATCAGCCAAGCTAGAGGCGAGCGTCGGCGCCCTTGAGCCGGGTGGGTGGGACCGAGGCGCACGCAGGGATCATCCCCACGAAGACGCCTACAGCCTCAGCGGCGATACCGCCTGGGCCTTCCTGTCCACCGGTGGACGAAGGGGTTCGTAGCCTCGGCGCCGCATGCGATGACGATACCCGCACGGCTGGCACCGGTGGTCTGCTCGGTCTCACGCCGTTCCGCGCGGCCTGCATGCCGGCGGCATCGGCCCGCCGCCAGGTAGGTTAAGTGACTTTTTCACCCATGATGAACTGCCGGACTGCCTCATTGAACTCCGCTGGCTTCTCCCAGTGGGCCCAGAAGCCCGTGCCAGGCAGGAGCTTGAATTGGGCGCCGGGGATAAGCGAGGCGAGCCGCTCGCCTGCGTCGGGGCCGCCACCTTCGCTGCCATCGTTCCAGACCACCAACACGGGCAGCCGTACGCTGGCTACGTCCTCTTCGGTAGCCAGGTACTGGGCTCCCTTGCCCGAGGCGTAGTAGTCGTAGACGCGGATCATGCCATCGTTGGTCGCAGGGCGAGAGTAATGGGCAAGGCGAACGTCCACCAGCTCGTCGGTCACTTGCTCCGGGTGGTCCCGGTGCATCACCATGAGCAGACGAGCCCGGACTGCGTCCCAGCTCAGGTTCTGGAGCAACTGCTTGCTGCGCTCAACCATCGAGATCCCGCCGGCCGGCGGGGCGACAGGCGCCTTAATGGACCCTTCCTTGAATTTCATGGCGATACCTGACTCGAAGATGACTCCCTTCAGGCGCTCTGGATGCTCAAGCACCAGTGGGGTCATCCCGCTAGCGCCACCTGCCTCGCCGTGTATCCAGACTTTGTCGAGGCCAAGGGTGTCCAGCAAGTCCAGTATTGCGTCACTGACCTGCGCGTTCATGTGGTCCCACATGGGGGGCGCGTCGGTCATACCGTGCCAGAGCATTTCGACCCCGATGGTGTGGAAGTGCTGGCCCAGAGGCACGACATTGCGGGCGAAAGTCTCTATATGTCCGCCGCCGCCATGGAACATGAGCAGTGTCTCAGGGTGCTGCTTGCCTGCCTCGACGATACGGATCCGATAGCGTTGACCTTGGACAAACCGGGTTTCGGCGCCAAGAAGGTCGACCCATATACTGTTCGGTCCCGCAGGTCGTGGCATTGGTGGTCTCCTTTATAGAGCGGGGAGTCTCGCTCCCCGAAAGATCTTGCGGAGAGGCTAGTCTCGTAACCGCAGGGGGTCAAATGGGAGGATCACATTAGGTGTCCATTCGCATCGGCCGGGCGGTAACATTCTGGAATTCGACCGCGATGGAGGTGGTTCAATGGCCCTTCGGCTCGCCGTTTTCCTAGAAGCCCTGCCCGGCAAGCGAGAGGAGATGGTGGCGGCGTATGCGAAACGATGCCCGCGCGTCCGTCAGGAACCCGGCTGCCTCGAGTTCGAACTGTACCAGAACATCGAAAACCCTGACCGCTTCACGCTGCTCGAGCGATGGGTTGACGCGGACGCCCTGGCCGCGCACGGCGCACGGCCAGCCGACCCGGAGGCCGAGGACGTCCAAACTTTGCGTCGACACCTCGGCGGCGAACGCTATGAGGTCGAGGCGACCGGGCGTTAACGTGCGGCCGTCTCCGACGCGGCCGCGTCCTACGAGCGCTGAGGGCGCTCACCCCCTGAGCGCCCGGGAGCAGGTGCTCGGGCGAATCCCCGCGGGCCCGAGGCTGCTCGGTTCCCCTTCACTCGGTTCCTGTCCCTCAGTTTGCTCTTGTGCGTGCCCGAATTGGCTCGGCCGTCCTGAACGGCATGGCCCTTGCCGTCAGCCGAACGAGGACGGCTTGCGGGACGCGATCGAACCTCTTCCTCCGCCACCTCTGCAAGCTTGGGAGGAGGGGCGTGGCGCGAGCGTGTGGGGGCCAAGGCCCGCAACGCGCTCGCGTCGGGGGCGATGAACGCTTCGTTGATCCCGAGATGGCGCTGCATCGCGCGCATGTCTCTCCCTTGCCCCGGCTGTACGAGGGAGATGACGACACCGCCTTTGCCCGCACGGGCAGTGCGCCCGGAGCGGTGTACATAGGTTTTATGGTCTTCTGGCGGGTCGTAGTGGATCACCGACGCCACTCCATCGACGTGGATACCGCGCGCTGCGACGTCACTGGCGACCAGTACCTGTGCCTTGCCGCTGGTAAAGTCGGCGAGCGCCCGGGTGCGCTGGCTCTGGCTGCGACCACCGTGGATTGCAGCGGATTGGATGCCGACGGTGCCCAGGCGCTTAGCAAGTTTGTCAGACTCGCGCCGGGTGCGGCAGAAGACAATGGCGGGCCATACAGCATTGACGGCGTCTGCGGTAACCGCGGTGCGGTCCTCTCTGGTGACGTTCCAAAACACGTGGCTGGCCGCGGTGATGTCCGGAGTCTCTTCCCCGACCTCATGGCGGACAGGATTGCGCTGGTAGTCGCGAGTGAGCTTGGCGACGTCGCCGTCGAGGGTCGCGGAAAATAACATGGTCTGGCGCTCGCGAGACGTCTGGTCCAGCAAGCGGCGAACGGCGGGCATGAAGCCCATGTCAGCCATGCGATCAGCCTCGTCAAGCACGACCCGATCGACTGCGGACAGGTTCACGTAGCCCTGTTGAATGAGGTCCTCGAGGCGCCCAGGGCAGGCGACGAGGATGTCAGCACCCAACCGCAGTGCCTTGATTTGGCCTCCGTAGCCGATACCGCCGTAGACGACGGCGGTCTTAACCGAGCCGGCGAAGGTACGGATCTCGGCATTGATCTGCTCGGCAAGTTCGCGCGTCGGGGCCAATACCAGCGCGCGAGGGCGCTTAGGCTCCGCCCGGCCTACGGTGGCGACGAGCGGGATGCCGAAGGCGAGCGTCTTGCCGGAGCCGGCAGGGGCGCGCCCACAGATGTCGCGGCCGGCCAACGCGTCGGCGATCGTGGCTGCCTGGATGTCGAATGGCTTGGTAATACCTCGGCGGGCGAGGGCGTCAGTGATGGAAGCTGGGGTACCCAGCTCGGCGAACGAAACGGACATGAAGCTCCTTGGGCGTGCATCTGCACGCAAATGGTGGGTTCGGGGTACCTCGCCTTTACGACGAGGGCGGAATTCTTCGGGGCTGGTTCACGATGACTGGAGGGAACCAACACCCGTCAGCGAACCCACCGGCTGGAAAGCCCTGCCGGAGCACATAGAGTGTACCACTTTCCCACCCTGCCCCATTTAGAGGCATGCGGGCGCCCGGGGGCTGAGGTGGTCGTGCCGCCCCGGCCTCAGCCCCCGCTCCATGCTCTCCTAGACGCCTCCTAATCGGCGAAGACTAGAGCCGGCAAAAGGCGCCTCCACCGACGCATATCGTCTCGGCCGTCGTGAACGATGCGTCTTCCGAAGCCAAGAACGTGACGACCCCCGCGATTTCCTCGGGCTCGCCTGGGCGTCCCATGGGGATCGGGGAAAACTGAGGCGCGGTCACCGACGTGTTCGGCTTGCGCTCTGGGACCACCTGCCCGGGAATCCGCGTTACAAGAGTGTCTCCCTCATCGCGGTTGCTGATATGAGGGACCACCATGTTCATACGGACGTTGTGCGGAGCCAACTCCAGGGCCAGGCTCGTCGTGATGGCCGCAATGCCTCCCTTGGCGGCGGCGTAGCCCAGGCGGTCGGTCCCGCGGACGGCGTGGGAGCCGAAGTTGATGATGGAGCCGGAGTGCTGTTCCACCATGATGGGTGCCACAGCCCAGCAGCACCACAAGCAGGTGAAGAGGTTGTTCTGGATGTTGGCCGTAAGGTCTTCCGGGGTTTTCTCCCAACCCACGCGCCCGCTACCGGGAAGTGTGAATGCACCGCCCACTACGTTCACCAGAATGTCGATCCGGCCGAATCGCTCCTTCGTTGCGGCCATCAGTGCCTTGGCGCCCTCCGGGCTGCCGACGTCACCGATCCAGGCCTCGGCATCAACACCAAAGTCCTTCAGTTGGTCTCGCACGCGCTCGGCGCCGGGAGCGTGGCGGTCAGCGATCATGACGCTGGCGCCCTCCTCGGCGAAGCGCTTGGCGGTGGCGCGCCCGTGGCCCTGGCCGCCGCCGGTAACGATGCCAATCTTGCCGAGTAGGCGCTTACCGCCCGCTGCTCGTGGGTCCAACACTGTCGCTGAAGTCATACAGTTCCCTCCCCATTCAAGGTGACATCTAGGTTAGCTCTTGGAAGCCTTGCCTGTTGGCGTTGCGCTGAAGCAGGTTCCGGGAATGGCCCAGGTCCGTTGAGTCGGATATCGTCTGTCCAACTCCGGGGCACTCCCGCCGATGCCCGCAATAGCCTTGTTGATGATTTTTCGGAAGGTCAGGAAGGACAGAATATGGCCCAGCTAAAAGGCAGCCAAGCCCTCTTCCGTTCGTTGGAAGCACAGGGAGTGGATGTCATTTTCGGCCTCATCGGGGCTCACACCATGGAGCTATTCGACGCGCTGTATGACTTCCAGAGTTCGATCCGCCTGATAACGACCCGCGACGAGAGGGCCGCCGCGTTGATGGCGGACGGATACGGCAGGTCAACCGGGAAGCCCGGAGTCTGCCTGACCAGCACCGGACCAGGTGCCGCTAACTCCATGAGTGGACTAGGGGAAGCCTATTTCTCGTTTTCGCCGGTCCTCAACATCACGAGCACCGCGGAAGAGCATTTGTACGGCAGAGGCCTCGGCGCGAACCACGAAACGGTAGATCAACTGGGGATGCTGTCCACGGTGAGCCGCTGGAGTCATCACATGACCGGCACCGAAGAGATCCCAGACCGGATTTATGAAGCGTTTCGCCGTCTCCGTACCGAGCGCCCGCAGCCCATTTCCATCGAGATGCCCGCTGACATACAGGCACAAGTCGCGGAAGTGGAGGTGCCTCCCGCTCATGCCTTCTCGCTACCGCAGGGCGATCCTAGCGCCATCGAACGAGCGGTCGGGCTTCTCCTAACAGGTCAGCGCATCGCCATCTGGGCAGGGACCGGAGTGGATCGTTCGGGAGCTTCGCAAGAGTTGATCAAGCTGGCGACGACGCTCGGCGTCCCGGTGTTCACTACGCCAGGGGGCAAGCCCGGCATCCCACAGGACCACCCGCTGAACGTGGGGGCGCTCGGTGGCCCAGGGGGCATCACTCACCCTGAGTACCCCCTCAAGGTGTTCCTAAGCAGTCTCGACACTTTACTGGTCGTGGGTTCCAGCCTCCGGTACACATCCACCAAGGCCCAGGGCTTGCAATTGCCTCCCAATCTGATTCACGTGGACATCAGCGATGAGCCGATGGGGAAGAACTACGAGCCCACTGTGGAGGTCGTAGGAGACGCCAAGGCAGTCTTATCCCAGTTCACTCAGGGCGTTCAAGGCCGGTCTCCCCATCTGGTTGCGGGGTTCGACGCGGAGATCAAAGAGCTTAAAGAGGCCGTGTCCCGATACCTCTGGGAGGTTTTCCCTAATCCCATGAAGACCATGTACGCCATCCGGAGCGCAGTCGGGCCTCATGCGATCTTCACAGGCGACGCATCGATCTCCGCCGTCCGCGCCAACGCATGTTTGCCGGTGTACGAGCCGCGGACCTACCTCCCACCGGTGTGGGGAGGCCTGGGCTTCGCCTTCCCCGCTGCGATGGGCGTCAAGGCCGGCATCCCCGACCGTCCCGTCGTCTGCATCACAGGCGACGGAGGATTCCAATTCAACGTCCAGGAGCTGGGCACCTGCATCCAGTACGGGCTGAACCCGATTGTCCTTGTCTTCAACGACAATGCCTGGGGTTCCACCAGGCAGCGCCAGCGGGTCGGCTACAACGGGCGTTACATCGGGACCGGACTCAGAAACCCGGATTTCGTCAGGCTGGCGGAAGCCTTCGGGGCGAATGGTGCCCGAGTAGGCTCCGTAGAGGAACTGGGAGCTGCGCTGGAGGAGGCCGCCCAATCGAAGACGGTGAGTGTCATCGAAGTCTCGACACCTGACGGGTTTGACAGTTTCTCCTAGACTTGTCTGGCTGGTGTCCTTTGTCCGCTGTGACCGGATCAACTAGGAGGCGACATGAACAATCCCAACCACGCTTCACGGAGCGCCGGCGAAAGCCTAGGGGTCGCCAGCGGGCCGACGTACGCAAGCGCGGCCCTCGGTCTGCCCAACTACTGGTACCCAGCGATGGCGTCTCCTTCGCTGGGCGGCCGGCCGAAGCCGTACACGCTGTTGGGTCAGAACATCATGTTCGTGCGCCGGCAAAACAGGGCGTACGCTCTCGAAAATCGCTGCCCTCACCGCGGCATTCCGCTGCACCAGGGCAAGTTCGAGTTCCAGGGCACGATCTCGTGCATCTACCACGGCTGGACCTTTGACCTAGCGACTGGGCAACTGGTCGCTGCGCTGCCCGACGGCCCCGACTCGCCCATGCCCGGCCGGTCGGTCTGCGCTATCCGCTCTTATCCCCTGGAAGAGCGCGCCGGCCTCATCTGGGTATGGATGGGCGCTGGCGCCCCCATGGTTCCCGTGGAGGAGGACATCCCGGAGGAGATGCTGCGCGACGACATGCACATCATTTCGTGGTTCCACGTGCGCTACGGCAATTGGCGCTTCGGTGTCGAGAATGCGGTCGACGAGGCGCACGCTCGTTTCCTCCATCGCGACTCGATCCTGCGAGCCTGGCGACAGCGCGCAGCCTGGACGAACGTCAAGATCAGGGAAACACCAGACAAGAAATGGCTCTACCGGGACCAGGACTTCCAGCAGACCTATGCCTATTATCCAAAGCTGGGCGTTTGGCCGTGGAAACACTGGTGGAGGCCGCCCGAGGGCAAGATCAACAGCCCCATCTCCAAGCGGGCCCGCCGGCTGGCGATGTCGGTCATCCCGGAAGACGCCCGCAAGGGGTCGGTCCGGCTCCCCTGCATCTTCCGCCCCAGCACCTACATGTCTCCGTCTACCATCAGCTACGAGTGGCACGTCCCTGTGGACAAAGAGCACACGATGTACCTCCAGGCCGCTACGCGGCACACCAAGAACCCGCTCTTGGTTTTCGCCTTCAAACTCCGGTACTGGCTATGGTACCGCTGGCTCGCCCAGTGGCGATTCAACAGCCAAGATGGTTCGATGGTCGACTCCATGACAAGGAATACGGAGGCGGAACGCCTGATGAAGCCGGATGCTTCGATTACCGCATGGCGCAAGATGGTCGAGAGGCAAGCCCGTGGCCAGGTGGACGAGTGGCGCTCCATCGGAGTGGAGCACGACGCCGACCTATCGTTGGAGTACAAAGGCACGGACGCGCAGCAAACCGGGCCGGCGGCCGTCGACGGCTGATCGCCAAGTTCATGGGTGGGTACGGCTTCCACGTATTCCCGCACTTTAGCGGCCAGCTAACCGGCATTTCGTTCATGCTGTGGCTACGGTATTCGGATGGTAAATAGGGTTGGCTTGATGACAGTTGGTGTGGTGGAGAGGAGATGGAAATCACAGACCCGAACTATAAAAGTGAAGAAGTAT
>CAUYXS010000061.1:0-7505 GCA_963577205.1 Dehalococcoidia bacterium
GGGAGCCAGATCTCCATGGTGATATTGGTGTCACCGTCCATCAATGCTTGCATCAGCGGAAGCGTGCCACCGAAGACCGCATCGGTTTCGTAGCCATAGCCTTCTTCAAGAATGTACCGGGCGATGCCGTTCTGGATCTGGGCGCTGTCCCAGTTCAGGTCACTGAAAATCAGGACTGGCTTTGGTACCGGCGTCGGCTTCGGCGGTATGCTGGTGGGCGTCGGCAAAGGGGTCGAGCGCGGGACTGCCACTGCCGCCGCAGGTGCGCTGGTGGGCGCCGGGTCGTCACCGCCACACGCGGCTACCACCAAAGCCAGCATCAGCATGAGGCCCATCAGGGCCAGGGCACTTCTCTTCGATTTCGTGATGATCACTGCTACGTACCTCCCAGTACTTCGTTGTCTGTTGCCCCGGTTATTGATACCGGGATTGGTTGCGGAGCATTAGCGGCCGGGACCATGCAGGGCTGCTTGCCTGCCTTTTGCCGCGGCCTGGGTGAGACGGTCAGTAATGATGGCCAGGCCGACGATGGCCAAGCCGGCCAACAGGGCTTCGCCCGGCTGGAACCGACTGAGGGCCCGAAGGACGTCTTCGCCGAGCCCGCCCGCGCCGACCAGTGACGCGACGACCACCATCCCAAGGGCCATCATTGTCGTCTGGTTGATGCCAGCCATGATGGTGGGGACCGCCATGGGTATCTGGACTTTGACCAAGAGTTGGCTGGGCGTCGTCCCAAAGGAGCGGGCCGCCTCGACCACGTCGCTCGACACCTGCCGAATGCCGAGGTTCGTTAGGCGGATCGCCGGCGGGACTGCGTAGATGACAGTCGCAAAGATGGCCGGAACGTTGCCGATTCCGAAGAACATGATCGCGGGCACTAGGTAGACGAACGGCGGCATGGTCTGCATGCCATCGAGGATGGGCCGGGTGATCGAGTCGACGGTATCGCTACGGGCCGCCAGGATGCCGATGGGGACCGCAATGGTGATGGAAATGATGACCGAAACAATGATCAACGCCGCTGTCTCCATGGCGCTGGGCCAGAGGCCTACCGCACCGGTCGACAGGAGGGCAAAAACCGCGAAGACAGCCACCCGCAAACCAATCGTCCGCCAGGCCACGAATCCGACGCCAGCGATGGCACTGGGCCACGGGAGCCAAAGGAGCAAATCCTCCAACCAGATGAGGAACTTGAGAACAACATCCGAAACGGTGTCAAAGATGAAGGCACCGTTTCGGGTTATTTCGTCAATCCGGTCGTTCACCCACGACGCAAGGCCGCGGCCAACATCGACGGGAAATTCCATGCCGGAGCCCCAGATGAAGGTAATGATCGCCGTGAGCACAATGAAGGCTCCGGCCCCCGCGACCATGCGTTGAGCGCTGCTCAAGCGCAGGCGCGAACTGGAGCTAGACACTGACGGGCTCCGCGTCATCGGCAATCTCAGGCTCGGTGGGCTCGAAGGCCGCCTGGATCAGCGCCTCACGCTCGATCTGGCCTACCAGCTTGCCGGCATCGTCCACCACAGGCAGGCGCCCTTCCTGGGCCCAGGCCTTGGTCAGGGCTTCCTCGATGGACTCCTCCTCTGAAACGGGCATGTACCGGCGATCGATTGCCGTGGTGACCGTTTCGTCGTTGCGGCGCTTGGCTAACTCGGCCTCCGCCATCGTGAGTTCGCCCAGGTATCGATCGCCCGCGCTGGCGACGAACGCTGCCTCCGAGCCAGCGTTCGTCATGGCTTCGATGGCTCGCTCCGGCGAGTCGCTGGCCTGAACGCAGCATCCGGTGCTCCGCTCCATAACGTAGCCGACGGTGATGACGGTGGCTCGCCGGACATCGCGAGTGAACTCCGCGACGTACTCGTCGGCCGGGTTGGACATGATCTCCTCGGCGGTGCCGATCTGGGCGATGACGCCGTCACGCATGATGGCGATCCGCGTCCCGACCTTGATGGCCTCCTGGAGGTCGTGGGTGATGAAAATTATGGTCTTGCGCAGCTGCTTCTGGATTCGCAGAAGCTCGTTCTGCATGTCCCGCCGGATAAGCGGGTCCAGCGCGCTGAACGGCTCGTCCATCAGCAGAATCTCGGGGTCCGAGGCCAGGGCCCTGGCCAGACCCACGCGCTGCTGCATGCCGCCGCTGAGCGCGCTGGGGCGGTAGTCTTCCCAGCCTTGGAGACCGACCATTTCGATCACCTCACGGGCGCGGGTTGTCCGCTCGTCCAGAGGGACGCCCTGCACCTCGAGGCCCCAGGCCGTGTTCTCCAGCACCGTCCGGTGTGGAAGCAGGCCGAAGTGCTGGAAGACCATGCCGGTCTTCTGGCGCCGGAACTGCGCCAGTTGGTTCTCGCTGTACTTGAGGATGTCCTCGTCGTCCACTAGGACTTGGCCGGTCGTCGGCTCGATGAGTCTGATGAGGCACCGGACCAGCGTCGACTTGCCGCTGCCCGAGAGGCCCATGACCACGAAGGTCTCGCCCTCCATGACATCGAAATTGACGTCGCGCAGAGCCAGGACCGAACCGAATTCCTCTTGGATTTCCGACTTGGACTTACCGGAGAAGCGCTCAGCAACGCCAGGCTTCCCTGTGTCGCCGAACACTTTCCATAGATCGCGCACCCTGACACGGGTTGCGGCGCCGATCGCCGTATCGTCACGCTTGAGGGTTTCAACCATCGTCATGTTCCCTTCGGACTCTGGTAAATGACATAGGTCCCACTGGGCTGTGTCATTCCGTCTGGGGGGGGTACCTCCGGTTTACTGCGGCCGCAGTGCGCTGCATGCGGCCCAACCGGGGCGAGGTCTGGGGTCAAGTTACCCACCAGTGTCAGGGATGTCAACGTCGCGAAATCGTCGAGGTTTTCGCGGGTCTCGACGGATGGCATCATCGGCCGCTCGCCTCGTTCCTGATGGGCCGATCGGCCGCTAAGCAACGCGGGCTAGGGGTAAACGCGCGTCTGCGGCCGATCGGCCCATCGACGCCGCTGGCTCGGATTCAGCTCGTTTGGGCTCACTCGCAAATACGCACAGGCCAGTCAACGGTGGCGCCAAGGGGAAATGGGCGAGCCTCGAAGCGGTGTTTCTAACGACTCGTGACTCGCAGAATGACGTTTCCGCAGAGCGCAACTCGTGGCCGATGGCTGTATCCGCCATATGGGCCGCCGCGCCATGACTTTGCATTGCCCGCAGACCACGACGCAGTGAGGCGCATTCGCTCGCTAATCGGCAGCGGGCGGCTGACTGCGCCCCTGGCGCGGCTGCTGGCGCTGCCGGACCAGCAACGCGACCCCGAACTCAGGGAGGCCGGACACATCAGCGCGGCCGATGCCGCGGGGCCACCGTCGCATGAACAGCACGCTTGGCATAACGCTCATCTCCAGCGTACTGGCAGCTAGACCTGGAGGTCTCGCCGCTCGACCCCCACGATCGCCACCACAACGATCGCTACCGTGATCACGAGCAGCACGCAGACGTGGAGCGGGTCCAGTCCGTTCTGCAGCGGGACCGCACTGTTGTAATACTTGAAGGGCGAGAGCGGCCGCAGCGCATCCAGGAAGCCAGCTAGTGGGGCCAGAGCGTCGATGAGGTAGGCCGCAACGGCCACGCCCGTCGTGGCTCCAATGGCGACACTCCGTTTGCCGGTCGCCGCACCAACTGCCAGCGCCATTGCACCGAAGACGACACTGAGCAACGCGAGGCTCGCGGAAGCCTGGGCCAGCTTGTCCAAGGCGATGTCCATATCGATGGCCGTCGCTGAGACCCACAGGCCGGCGAACATGACCATGGTCAGCATCAAGGTCCCCAGCACCAGCGCCCCAAACTTCTCCAGCGCCACACGCCAGCGGGCGATGGGCGACGACAGCAGCAGCTCCAGCGTGCCACGCTCCTCCTCGCCGGCGACGCCGCCCGCGCCCTGGCCAATGGCGTAGACGAGGAAGAGCGCCGGCGCCAAGAATGCGAATAGGCGCGAGTTCAGGTAGCCGGTAGGGGAAAGGAAGTCGACCGCGCCGGCGCCCATAAACAGATTGCGCATCGCTTCCGGAAGGCTATCGACTAGGTCTTGGTACTCCGGCACGTCGCGGACGCTGGGGTAGATCAGGACCAGCAGCAGCACCATGGCAAGGATCCCGGCGCTCCACCACAGCAGCGAGCGGCATTGGTCGCGCAGCGACTTCAGCATCACGCTACGGAGCATCGAGCATCTCCTCCCTTGGTCCAAGGCCAGGCCCGTGCCCGTCGTAATACGCGAGGAACACATGCTCCAGGCTTTGCTCCGCAGTGACCAGATCCTCGACCGGGTAGCGAGCGAGCGTCTTGACCACGGCGTCCATGGCCCCTTCGACCGTGCACCGCACGATCCCGTCCTCGAAGACGAGGTCTCGAACGCCGGCGAGGGCCGACAGGTCTCGGGCAAAGCCGTCGTGGTCCACCGGTCCCGCGAACCGCACCTCTACTTGGCGAAGCGCGCGGCCCTTCAGCGCGCTCGGGTCCTCAATCGCGACCAGCGTCCCTGCACGGATGATTCCGACCCGGTCAGCCACCTGGTCGATCTCCGGCAGGATGTGGGACGACATGAACACCGTGCGGCCTTCATTTGTCGTTTCGCGCAACAGGCGGTAGAACTCCTGTTGCATCAAAGGGTCAAGGCCCGACGTGGGCTCGTCGAGAACCAGTAGCTCTGGCCGGTGCATAAAGGCGTGGACAATGGCAATCTTCTGCTTGTTCCCTCGCGACAATGACCGGATCGGTACTGATAGGTCGGCCTCGAAGCGGGCTGCGAGGTCGCGCACGTACCGCCGGTCGACCGCGCCTTCGCGCAGGTGGGCGGCATGCGTCAGCATGCTTTCGCCAGTCATTTGCTCATAGAGCGCCGGCTCTCCTGACAGGTAGCCGACTCGGCGCCGGATGGCGAGGCCGGCATGGCGCACCTCTTGGCCCAGCACACGGACGCGGCCGCTCGTGGGGCGGATGAAGTCGAGCAGCAGTCGAATGGTGGTGCTCTTACCGGCTCCGTTGGGACCCAGGAAGCCGAAGATCTGGCCAGATTCGACGCTGAGGTCGAGCCCAGTCAACGCGAGGACACTCCCGTAGTGCTTGGTCAACCCTTCCGTCTCGATGACCGGTGTTGCCATGGCCTCAGGATAGCGTAGTCTCGCCGAAGCGCTGTGCGCCGGGCTTACCACCTTGACCAGTGCCGCCTTCGGGGATAGAACTGCGCAACCACGGCAAGGAGAAATAATCATGGTCGCGACACCGACCGAGAAGTTCGTTCAGTTAACAGCAGGCAAGGTCCGCTACCTTGAAGCCGGGACCGGAGACCCGCTGCTGATGGTCCATGGCATGGGCTTCGCGAACTCCGCCAACACCTTCGACACGGTGTTCGACGAGTTCGCCAAGCATTTCCACGTCTACTCGTTGGACATGCTCGGCTTCGGGCTGGGCGATCGCGAGCTGCTGGACGCACCGACGTTCGATACCATCATCGACACCATTCGCGAGCTCATGGACCACGTGGGGATCGCAAAAGCCCACTACATTGGCCACTCGGCCGGCGGGTGGGTGGGTGGTCTGTTCGCCTACGAGAGCCCCGAGCGCGTCGACAAGATGGTGATGCTGTGCTCGGCTGGCCTTAACATCGAACCCTCGGCGGGTATCGGTAACGCGCCGTCGGTCCCGACCTTCGAGCAGATGAAGGAGCGCACGGCGGGGCAGTTCTTGGACAAGACCAAGGCCACCGACGAGCTGATGGCGCAGATCGCGGCCCCGCAGAAGAAGGCCGCCGACCAGCCCAACGCGCTCGCGAGCCTGAACCCACTGCTCCACCAGATGGCCACGCCGGCCATCCGCAACCGATACCTGCTCCAGCGGCGCCTGCCGCACATCAAAGCCAAGACGTTGGTCGCCTGGGGTGAGGGCGATGTGATGGATCCCTACCCCACGTGGACCAAGGAATATGCGTCGCTTGGCGGCGACATGAGCAAGTCGGAGAAGCCATGGGTGATCCCTGGCGCCAAGTACGTCCTGCTCCCGACGGGCCACAACCCTCACTGGGAGCGGCCAGCGGAGACGGCCAAGCTCCTCATCGACTTCCTAAAAGGGTAGTTCACTGCACTGCCCAGTTGATTGATACGGTTCGCGGAATATGGCAGGGCAACGGAAAAGACGCACTCGCGAAGAAGGAGACTACGAAATGGCGCTGACTGAAGAGCATCTGATTCAGCACCCGGGCGTGCAGAGCCGTTGGGTCAAGCTGGCCAATGGCGCACGCTGCCACTACATGGCCGCCGGCGACACCGGCCCGGCCATCATTCTGCTGCACGGCGGCATCAACGGCTCGTCCGGCATGGCCGGCTGGGGCCGATGGATGATTCCGCACCTGGCCAGCGAAGGCTTTCGCGTTTATGCACCGGACCAGCCCGGCTTCGGCCTCTCAGACACACGTGAGGAGTTCTGGCCGCACTTGGGTGTCATGTCTCACGTGGATTTCTTGCGGGACTTCGCCGACGCGTTGTGCATCGACAAGTTCCACCTCTCGGGCAACTCCATGGGCGCAACCAACACCGCCCATTTCGTGGTCGCCCACCCTGAGCGCGTGCTCAGCTACATTCTCATCGCGACGTACCTTCAGGGCGAACTGGGCATCGACCCCGACGGGACGGCGCGCAAGGCGCTCGGAGGGCTCCAGCTCGAGCCGTGGGACGGTACCGCCAACGGCATGCGCACTCTCATGGCGAAGATCATCATGCACCCTGAGGGCATTACCCAGGACTTGTGTGACATGCGCGCCTACATGGGGAACCTCCAGGCCGACTCGTACAAGGCATACGCAGCGGGCCGCCTCAAGATCATGGCGAACCCCAGTCTCAAGCAGAAGTGGATGCTCAAGGGGCGCCTAGACGCGCTCGACATCCCTGCGATCTACCTGTACGGCAAAGAGGATGTCCTCATTCCCGTGTCCGCCGGGTACGAGCAGGAGCAACTCCTGCCAAACATCAAGTTCTACTTCCCAGACGACACGGGCCACCAAGGCCAGACCGACACACCCGACCTGCACAATCGGGTGTACGCCGAGTTCTTCAAGACCGGCAAACTCTCGCCGGCGCTGGAGAAGGAGGCCGGGGTCGGAGCAGGGGCCGGCACCCCGGCTGGGTAGCCGTCGACACTGGCGCAGTCCACGCGAGGGCGCCCCAATGGGGCGCCCTCGCCGTTCGTCACGGCATAACATTTTGCCCCCACGCTTACCGGAGCGAGGATCGCCGCTCCCTTTGGCACGAGAGGCACTGCTTCGCTGGAACGAGGAGCCGATGGCAAAATCAACTGCCGAGCCCCCGTTGAGCGCCCGTGCCGGGGCACTGCTCACGAGCGCTTCGGGCCGGGTGCTCACCGCCTTCCTTCTCGTGACGTTCGCCCTCGTGCCGGCAGCGGTGTTTCTGGACTCCAACGAAACGGCGTCGACGGAGCCGGGGGGCGAGCCCTTTGACCTACGCGATGACATCGAATCGCGT
>CAUYXS010000062.1:0-7256 GCA_963577205.1 Dehalococcoidia bacterium
CGGGAGAGCCCATGATCCGGACTCGCGGACCGCCGCTCACACTCTTATCTCTTTCCGCGCCTGCCCTCGGCGCGGAAGCAACCCGAGACGTGGTCGTCGACCATCCCCGTCGCCTGCATGAACGCATAGCAGATAGTCGAGCCGACGAACTTGAAGCCGCGCCGCTTGAGCTCTTTCGCCATGGCGTCGGACTCAAGCGTCGTTGCCGGGACTTCGGCCGTACTGGCCCGTCGCGTGTTCAGGCTCGCGGCGGGCGCAAAACGCCAGAGGTAGGCGTCTAGCGAGCCGAACTCGCGCTGGACGTCGAGCACTCGCTGCGCGTTGCCAATGGCCGAAGCGACCTTGGCCCGGTTGCGCACGATGCCGGGGTCGGCCAACAGTCGAGCAACGTCCGCGGCGCCGAACGCGGCGACTGCAGCCGGGTCAAAACCGGCGAATGCCCCACGGTAGCCCCTGCGCTTGTTGAGGATGGTGCGCCACGAGAGGCCGGCCTGCGCCCCCTCCAGCGTCAGCATCTCGAACAGGTGGCGATCGTCGTGCTGGGGCGTGCCCCACTCCTGATCGTGGTAGCGGGCCATGAGTTCGTCACCGTCGCCAGCCCAGGCGCAGCGGGACACATCGCGGGTCGTCAAACGGCACTCCTCCAAGGGGAAGCCGAGTGTACACTAGCCCTCAGAAAGCGCATGACGGAGACGCCCACGCAACACCACAGCCAGGAGGAGCGGCGCATCGGGCGCCCCGGTCCTGGGGCGCGCCCACGGTCGTACAGGACCGAGGCCGTCGTCCTGCGATCCTTCAACGAGGGCGAAGCCGACCGGGTGTTGATCATCCTGACGCCGGCCCTCGGGCGCGTACGCGTACGCGTACGCGGCGCTCGCCGCGTAACGAGCCGGCTCGGCGGCCACGTCGACGTGCTCAACCATGCGAACCTAAGCCTCGCCCTTGGCCATCGGTCGGACGTGGTGACCGGCGCGGAGTCCATCGAGAGCTTTGGCCAACTGAAGGCGGACCTCGACCGGCTGGCAACCGCCATTTATCTGGCCGAGGTTGCCTACGCCTTGGTACCCGAGGATGCCCCGCATCCCGTGGCGTTCAGTGTGCTCCTCGGCGCGCTTCGCAGCCTTGATGCTGGCGCCAGTATCGCTGTCGTAACGCACCACACCGAGCTGCGGCTCCTAGACGACGCTGGCTACATGCCCGAGCTCCATCGTTGCCTGGGATGCGGCAAGGAAATCGAGCAGGGTAACCACCGCTTCGCGCCGTCGCTCGGCGGGGTAGTCTGCACGTCGTGCCGGGTAGGCCACGGCCGGCTGCTGCCGCTCTCTATCGATGCGCTGAAGGTGCTACGCCACTTCGCCCGCAGCCAGCTGGAGCAGGCGTCGGCGCTATCGCTGCCCACGGGCCTGAGCCGCGAGCTCGAGGCGGTGCTCGCCTCGGCGCTGCACGAGGTGCTGGAGCGAGAGATGCGCACCAGCGCGTTCGTCGATCACCTGCGAAGGCTGAAGGAGCGCGCCGCCGCGGCAGGCCGCTAGAGGCGTCCGTCGACCAGCTCGGCGAGCTGGCGCAACCCGTCGCGATAGGGAGTGAGGTCCGCGTGGGGGTCGGCGCTGACGTGGAGTGACACCACCCGGCGTCCGGTGACGAAGCTGACCTCAAGGGATGCCAAAAGGCTCGCGGAATCCACGCCGCCGATGGCGCCCTCAACCGAGCGGTAGCCTACGCGCGTGGCGGTAGGCGTCAGCCCATTACGCTCAATCAGGACCACCAACTGCTCGCGTGCGTGCCGGTCGGTAGCGAACTCTTCGATATCGAGCGAGACGGAGCCAAAGCCAGTTTCGGTCACGAAGATCACGCCTTGGCGATCGACGAGGCCGGCCCTCCGCGCCATGGTGAGCGCATGCATCCCCTCCTGGGCCAGTAGGTGGTCGGCCTCGGCGATGTCTAGAAACTGGATCTCCTTGGCTATGTGCAGACCGATGGCCGCGTGAGCTTCTTGCTCGGAGAGCAGGGTCTTAAATCGCTCTTCATTGAGGGGATTGGCCGTGCAAGCGGCGCTGAGGAGCACGAACGCGATCACTGCGACGGTGAATTTTATCATGAGGTGTGCCCCCATTGTAGGTGCCGGCGGAGGTGGCCTGATGAGATGGCCGATCGCCCGAGGGGAAAGCGAATGCAGGCTTGCGCGTCAGTCTACGATGGTCAGCGGAACCTCGGTCACCGTCTCGTCGAGGATGGTGTAATTCCGGATGTCCGGGCTCGCTTTGTCTTGTAGGGAGACAAGCAAGTAGAAGGCATCGGGCCAGGTCGCGAGGCGAACATCCGTCGCGGACGGATAGGCGGGGCTATGGGTATGGGAGTGGTAGATGATCGCCAGGTCCCAGCCGTTGTCCTCGATCTCGCGGTAGGCATCGAAGAGTTCCTTGCTGTCCATGCTGTAGCGGTAGGGGCTGTGCTCGACGTTGGTGATCCGGTAGTGCTTGACCACCCGGCCGTCAACCGCGGCGAGCACACCGCAGCACTCGTTGGGATCCTCTTCGCGTGAATGCTGAATCATTGCGTCTGCGAAGACGCGAGGGATTTCCACGAGCCCTGCCTCCAGTTGAGTTCTGCGTTCGGGGTCCGGAAGACTACGGTGTGATCTGGATGGGAGAGCTGCCTCCTCCTGCGACCACGCCAATGACTTTGCCCGGGACATCCCGCGTGGCCAGCTCCCGAAGCAGATGGTCGGCCTTGTCCTCGGACACGGCCATCAGCAGCCCGCCCGATGTCTGCGCGTCGCACATGAGCAACTTATCCTCGTCCGCCACATCGGGGTGCCAACCGACGCGGGCGCCGACCGTATCGAGATTGGCGCGCGTGCCGCCGGGCGCGACGCCCTGTTCGACCAGATCGCGGGCGCCGTCTAGTAGCGGCACGCTGGCGACCGATAAGTGCGCGGTCGTCTGGCTGCCCTCCATCATGCGTAGGAGATGGCCAACGAGGCCAAACCCCGTCACATCGGTGGCGGCGTTGACGCCGACAGTCCGCATGGCGTCCGCCGCGTCACGGTTGAGCCGGCGCATCGAGGCAACAGCAGCGTCCACTGGCGCACCGTCAATAACGCCTGCCTTCAACGCCGTGGTGATGATGCCGGTGCCGATGGGCTTGGTCAGCACGAGCCGGTCACCCGGAACAGCCCCCACGTTCGCCACGACCTTTTCGGGATCGACGAGCCCGGTCACGGACATGCCGTACTTAGGCTCCCGGTCCTTGATGGTATGCCCGCCTACGATGAGCATGTCGGCCTCACGCGCAACGTCCGCGCCGCCCTCGAGGATCCGCGCGAGAACGTGCATCGGTTGGTCCTCGGGGAAACAGACCACGTTGAGGGCCAGCAGCGGCGTGCCGCCCATGGCGTACACGTCGCTGACGGAGTTGGCGGCGGAGATTGCGCCGAACTGGTACGGGTCGTCCACAATCGGCGGGAAGAAGTCGATGGTCTGGATGATGGCGAGGCCATCGGCCAACTTGTAGACCGCTGCGTCGTCGCCCGTGTCGATCCCGACGAGCAACTGCGGGTGCTGCACGTGCGGAAGGTGGCTCAGGACCTCGACGAGGTCCTCGGCATTGAACTTACCCGCTCACCCGGCGCAGGTGGCGAGGCTCGTGAGACGGACATCTTCTTGCTGCATAACTTCGATTATAGCGGCGACGGGGACACCGCAGCGACCCCGCTATAATCCTCGACACCCCAGCGGCGGAGGCTTAGCGGATGGCCTACGGCATTTCGGTCAAACAGGATACCGGCGGAAGTCGAGTCGAAATCGAGTGTATGCACCAGAGCGGGCTAGTCTACGTCGTGCCGGCGGAGGCAAGTTGGGTGTGCAGCGAGGAACTGGTCCACGCCCACGCGATCGCCGGCTTCTTCAAGGACCTTGCTGCGCTCCAGAGCCCTGCAGTGCAGCAAGTGATGCAGAAGTGGGGCGTCTATTACCGCGAGCGCCCGCTGGCGGAGGCGTCAGAGGGGTAGTTGCAGGGCCTTGGTTAAGAAAGGCCCACCCAAGGCGGCAGCGACTCACCTGCAAGAGCCGCAACCCCCCGCCAAGCTACGGTGATGGGGCCACTGCCCCTGTAATGGTTGGTGGTCTTGTGCCCAGTGGGAGTAGATGCCCAAATGACAACTAAGCCGGCTCACTGCTGGTTGGCGGTAGCCGACTTCTCCGAATAGCTTTCGCCGCTGCTGACAAAACGGACAGCGCAGGTGAACGACAGAAGCGACATCAGGGCTTGCTGTGCCCCTGGTGCTCCGCCGACTACCAAGAGTCTCCGTCGTCCACTGGCCTTCATGGCCTTCGCCAAGCCCATAGAGAACCGCGCGACAGTTGTCAGAGCCGCCACAGAAGGCGCAGTACAGCGAAGCAACCTGGATGGCACTGCCGTGCGACGTGTGAGCGGCCGCATCGTGGAGAAGGCCTCAATCAATCAGAAGCCGGCCAATATCCATCTCTTCCATAGCCACCACGGTACGGCAACTCGTACGC
Organism: Dehalococcoidia bacterium; assembly: GCA_963577205.1. Classification (GTDB taxonomy): domain Bacteria; phylum Chloroflexota; class Dehalococcoidia; order Lucifugimonadales; family Australimonadaceae; genus CAUYXS01. The sequence goes on from CAUYXS010000062.1 coordinate 4,521, forward strand.
ATTGACCGACACAAAAGGGGTTCCACCGGCCGAGCCCCTTTTAGTCGCGCTTGCGGAGGGAGGAGGCTAGGCGCTGGCGGCAACGGCGCCCTCGGTGGGCGGCGCCTCCGAGTCGAAGAGGGTGCGCAGGGCCTTGCCCTCGACCGTCTCGTGCTGCATCAGGTAGCGGGCGATCTGCACCAGCTTGGTGTAGTGCTCGCTGAGCACTTTCTTGGCGTGGGTATACGCCTCGAGGATCAGGCCGTGGACCTCGTCGTCGATCTCCCGGGCTACCCGCTCCGAATAGTCACGCTGCTCAGAAATCTCGCGGCCGAGGAAGACCAGCTCGTCGGTCTTGCCGAAGGTACGCGGCCCCAGTTTTTCGCTCATCCCGTAGCGCGTAACCATGGCTCGCGCCATCCGGGTGACTTGCTCTAGGTCATTGCCGGCGCCGGTCGTCACGTCACCGAAGGTGATCTCCTCGGCGACCCGCCCACCGAGCGCCATGGCCATGCGGTCCATGAACTGCTCGCGGGTCATGAATATTCGGTCTTCTTCGGGGACCGAGCGCGTGTAGCCGGCGGCCATGCCTCGCGAAACAATGGTGACCTTCTGCACAGGATCGGCATGCTCGAGCACGTGACCGACCAAGGCGTGGCCCCCTTCATGGTAGGCGACGATCTCTTTTTCCTTTTGAGAGATGACTCGAGTCCGACGCTCCGGGCCCATGACAACTCGGTCCACGGACTCGGCGAACTCCTCGTCGAAGATCTCTTTCTTGCTACGGCGCGCGGCAAGAATGGCGGCCTCGTTCACGAGGTTGGCCAGGTCGGCGCCAGAGAAACCAACGGTGGTTTTCGCGACCTCCTCGATATCGACGCTCGCAGCTAACGGCTTGCCCTTCGAATGCACCTGCAGAATGGCGATACGGCCGTTGATGTCGGGCAGGTCAAGAACCACACGCCGGTCGAAGCGACCAGGGCGCAGCAGCGCCGGGTCCAGGATGTCTGGGCGATTCGTGGCCGCGATCACGATTACGTTGGTACTCGTGTCGAAGCCGTCCATCTCCACTAGGATCTGGTTCAGCGTCTGCTCTCGCTCATCATGCCCGCCGCCCAGGCCTGCGCCCCGGTGGCGTCCGACGGCGTCGACCTCGTCGACGAACACGATGGCCGGTGCGCTGCGCTTGGCCTGGTCAAACAGGTCACGCACCCGCGAAGCCCCGACACCGACGAACATTTCGACGAACTCGGAGCCGCTGATCGAGAAGAACGGGACGCCCGCCTCCCCGGCGACGGCTCGGGCGAGCAGCGTCTTGCCGGTGCCCGGCTGGCCAACCAACAGCACGCCCTTAGGAATGTGCGCACCGAGGGCCAAGAACCGCTCGGGGTACTTGAGGAACTCGACGACCTCCTGAAGCTCAGCCTTCGACTCCTCGACGCCCGCAACGTCGGCGAAGGTCACGCTGGGCCTATTCCCGGTGAGCGTGCGCGCCCGGCTGCGGCCGAAGCCCATGGCCTGATTGCTGCTCCCTTGAGCTTGGCGCATCATGAACAGCAGGATTGCGCCGAAGAAGATGAGTGGCAGGAATTGCAGCAGGATGCCGAATACGCTCCCCAAGCCACTGGACCTCTTCACTTCGATCTGTATGCCACTCTCCGCCGGCTTAATGTCCTCTGCGGCCAACAGATCGAAAACGCTAGTCCCGGGTTCCTTGGCTGCGGTCAGGACTTCATTAGGAGTCAGCCGCGGGGTGACGATGAGGTGGTCGCCGTCGACGACGATACGCGTAATTTCGTTACGCTTCGCCATGTCGAGAACCTGCGTCAGGCTGGTCTCCTGGGCAGCGGCCCCCGATGCGAACAGCGTGAAGAAGATGGCGATGATCGCCACGAAGATGATTAGGTAGACGAATGCGTTGCCGGTCCAGCGGTTGCCGCTCATATTCCCTCACAGAGAAGGTGGTGCAACGCACCACATCGAAGATGGATTATCTCATCAGTCCAGCAGGAAAAGCAAAAGGCCGCGAAGCAGACGACGGCCATGTACTTGAGGGCTTGAGGGTGCCTTGTAAGCCAAGGCACTCCGGCCTCGCAATCCCGGGGGGCACTCACTCCGCTAGAGAGTTACGCCTCACGGGTTAGATTCGTTGACGCTGGAAACGGCGCCGCCCTAGAATGCTCATGGCGGCGCGGCACAGGCCGAATCAGACACTTCGCTGAGGAACTACTCTTGACCATCACCATGGCGGACGCCCTCACCGATTACCTGGCGTCCGCCAAAGAGTCGGTCCCTGTTTACTCTCAGAAGGAGTTGAATCGCTTCGGGCGCGCCCTTGGATGGGAGCGCCACGTCGACCACGTCGCCCCACCAGAGGTCGCAACGTACGCCGAGGGGGTCGTCGCCGCCGGTGGCGACATCCACGGACGTCTCACTCCGGTCAAGGAGTTCCTCGCATTCCTCAAGAAGCAAGGTCTCTCTAGTCACAGCCTGGCCCCCCACGTGAAGATACCGCGGGCAGCGACCCGGTCGACACTTTCTGCCGTATCGCTGAACTCTGAGATTATCCGCATCACCGAAGACGGGCACGCGACTCTGGTCGCCGAGCTCACTGACCTCAAAGGCCGGCGTGGCGCCATCGCCGAGACCATTGGTGTCGCCCGCGCTGACGGCGATATCTCCGACAACGCGCCCCTGGAGGCCGCACGGGAACTCCAGGTGAAAACCGAGAGCCGCATCCGTGAACTGGAGGAGATG
>CAUYXS010000063.1:0-7211 GCA_963577205.1 Dehalococcoidia bacterium
GACGGGCTGCGCGCCAAGATCGAGCAGGCGCAGGTGCCGCTGCACCGGGCTCGCTCGGCGTGGAGCGACCTTGTCGCGGGCATGACCGGTTTCGCGAAGGCCCATCGGCCTGATGCAGCCAACGGCGACGGCGACCTGCTGCTGACCTCCGGCATGCGCTCCCAGCCTGCGTGGTCGGGCCTGGAGATCGCGTGGGACAACTTCGATCACTCCATCGGCGAGTCGGCGCAGCGCATGGAGGCGCTCTGGCGCGACTTGGACTCGCTGTCCAGCGAGAGCCTGCCCGGCCTGGATGACCGCAAAGGCGAGATCATTGAGTGGGTAGGGAAAGTCGATGAGCTGCGCTCCCGGGTAAGGGGTTTCGTGTCGAGCCCGGAGCCGGAGACCGTGTACTGGCTCGGCGGCCTAAACGGCGCGATCAGCCTCAGTGGCGCACCGCTGGAGGTCGCCTCGCGGCTGGATGCCGGACTCTTTTCGCAGAAGCAGGCCGTGGTGCTGACTAGCGCGACGTTGACAGTGCGTGGCGAGTTCGCTCACGTCCGCGGCCGACTGGGCATCGAATCGCCCTCCGAACTGAGGTTGGGCTCGCCGTTCGACTACGAGCGCGCTGCGCTGCTGTGCCTCCCGAACGACGCACCGGAGCCTGGCCAGCCCGGCTACGTGAATGTGCTCGCCGAGACTGTCCACGACCTGGCGGTCGAGGCAGACGGGCACACGATGGTGCTGTTCACGTCGCACGCTTCGTTGCGCGGCACGGCCTTGGCGCTGCGGCGGCGGCTGGCGTCCCGTGGGCTCACTGTGCTGGCGCAGGGGGTCGACGGCACCCCTCAGCAGCTCGTCGCTCGGTTTCAACAGGAGCCGCGCGCAGTACTCCTGGGAACATCTTCGTTTTGGGAGGGCGTCGACATCGGCAACGCCTCACTTAAGGTGCTGGTGCTCGCGCGGCTGCCCTTCAACGTGCCTACGGAGCCGATATTCGCGGCGCGATCCGCTCTCTATGAGCAACCGTTCCTCCAGTACGCCGTTCCTCAGGCCGTCCTGCGATTTCGCCAAGGCTTTGGTAGGCTCATTCGCAGCAAAGGGGACCGAGGCGCCGTCGTCGTGTTGGACGGCCGGCTGACTACCAAGTCCTACGGTAGCTGGTTCGTTGGCTCGCTGCCGACCACCGCCATCCACCGAGGGACGCTCGCCGAAGCCGTGCGTGACGTCGGCGAATGGCTGGGCAAGCCGGCCGAGGCATGACGACTCGCACGCACCTGCGCGTTTCACAGCCGCTGGATCTCGACGCGACGCTTGATGGTGGGCAGGCGTTTCGCTGGCGCCGCGACGGCGACGCATGGGTCGGAGTGCTGGGCTCGGCCATCGTCCGGCTTGCCCGCACTGACGGCGGCGTGGACATCGAGTCGGACGTACCCCTGGCAAGTGACATCAGGGGCGCCATCGCGTCTTACCTGCGGCTTGACGACGATCTGCCTGCGATACAGCGCGAGCTGGCCACGGACCCGCACATCGGGGACGGCGTCAGGGCCTTTCCTGGCCTGCGCCTGCTACGCCAAGACCCGTGGGAGACGCTGGCCGGATTCATCCTGTCGTCAACGTCGAACATCCCGCGCATCGCTCGGACGATGGAATTGATCGCTGACACCCTCGGCCAGCCCTTAGAGTTGGGCGATACCACACGCCACGCGTTTCCCGGCCCCGAGGCGTTCGTGCGGGCCGGCGAAACGCAACTGCGCGACCTGCGCTGCGGGTTTCGTGCCCCGTACCTCGTCGCAGCGGCGCGGGCGGTCGCGACAGGGGATCTTGCGCTGGAGGCCCTGCGAGAGGCCCCCTACGCTGAGGCGCTCGCGGCCCTGTCGGCGCTGCCCGGTGTCGGGGACAAGATTGCAGACTGCGTCATGCTCTTTTCGCTGGACCACCTCGAAGCGTTCCCGGTGGACCGCTGGATCCATCGCGCGCTAGTGGATTGGTACGGTGTCGAATCGACGTTTCGCTACGAGGCGCTGCGTGACTGGGCAGCGGGGCGCTTCGGGCCGCTAGCCGGGTACGCCAACCAATACCTGTTCTGGCACATACGCCAATCGCGCCGCCCGATGATCGGCGCCGCGCTGACGAAGCCGCTCGCGCCGAAGGCGGGCAGCTAGCTATCGACGCTGAGCACGATCTTGCCGAAGTGCTCAGAGCGCTCGAGCTCCTCGTGCGCGGCCCGTGCCTCACCGAGCGGATACACTCGATGGATGACGCTGTGGATGAGCCCACGACTCGCCGCGCGCACGATGTCGCGCAGAGTGTGGGTCGGCCCCATGAACACGCCGAAGAGTTTTAGTTCTCTGGAGAACAGTTGACCCATGTGGAAATGGGAGTCGTAGCCGCTGGTGACACCGCAGACGCCGTACCGGCCGCCGCGAGCCAGTGAGCCGTAGGCGGAGCCGAAGAACCGCGCGCCGGTGGGGTCGACCACCAAGTCGACGCCTCGCTTGCGGGTGATCTCGCTCAGCCGACTACCTAGGTCCTCAGTCTCGTAGTTGATTGTAAAGTCTGCACCCAACTCCCGCGCGGCCCGGACCTTGGCTCCGGTGCTGGTCGCCGCGATACACTTGGCCCCCACCACCTTCTTGATGACCTGGATCGCCGCCGTGCCAACCCCGCTGGAGGCAGAAATCACGAGCGCAGTCTCGGATGCCTGGAGCGCGCCCTCGCCGGTGACGATGCGCCACGCAGGGAGAAACACCGTCGGTAGCGCCGCCGCCTGCTCGTAGCTCAGGCTTTCGGGAATGGTCACGGCGTTCTCCGCGGGGACCACGACCAGCTCCGCGTTCGAGCCCTGTCGGCTGGTGCCGAGCATCCGCATCGAAGGGTGGTTACCGAGGTAGGGGTTCACCACCACACGCTCGCCCACCAACGGTGCCGATATGTCACCGGCGACCGCGAGTACGTCACCTGCGCAGTCGCCGCCCAACACGTGTGGGAAATCGGCGTCAGGTCGTCGTGTCCCTCGCGAGCCATCGCGAGTGTAAAGATCAAGCCGATTCAATGCCGTTGCGCGCACCCGCAGTAGAACCTCACCTGGTCCCGGCGTGGGGTCGGGCAGCTCGCCGTATTCGAGCACCGACGGATCGCCGTGCTCCCTGATGAAAACTGCCTTCACGCTGCGAATTCCTCCCGGCTGGCCTGCCGCACGAATGCTCGCTCTCCGCGCCTCGTCTTCAGCCGGCCGTCGGCGACGGCCGAGCGCAGCATCCCTAGCACCGCGCCGAGCGTACGGCCCGGTGGGACGCCCATGGCGGCCAGGTCTGCGCCACGGAGGTATGGGCGCCGCTCGTGCCCGCGCAGGTAACGCCGAATGTTCCGGCGCGCCTCCGCCGACCGAATGCAAGCGACGGCCTCCACCGCGGAGTCCGGCGCGCCGTCCACGACATCCGCGCAGCGCGACGGGAGCAACAGCGGCATCACCAGGCGGTCGTCGCGCTGTAGCCGATGTATGTGAGCGACGATGCCGGACTCGAAACGGGTCAGGGCCAGCCGCTCGCGTGCCACGGCCGGGTCCACCTCGGACAGCAGCACGCCGAGAAGCGCGTCAGCCGATGCGCCCGCATGGCGCGCTCGCTGCAACCGAGCCGCGATGTCCTCGCTGCCGAGCGCTGCGTGGATGGAGCGGAGCACACCTAGCCGATGGGCGAGGAGGAGCGCGCGGCCGCCGTCCCATTCCTCCACGGTGCGCCGCAGTTCCCGATGAACGCGCGCGGGCGAGATGCCGTCGAGGTGGTGGACGTCAGCCCGGAGCCAACGCCGCGTCGTGGGATGGATGCGGAAGCCGAGCCGCGCCGCGTAGCGCACTGCGCGCAACGCCCGCGTTGCGTCGTCTTGGAACGTCGCGCTGTGCAGGCCCCGGACGATGCCTGTGCGTAGGTCCGCCGCGCCGTCGAAAGGGTCAAGAAGGGCGCCAAAGTCGCCGGGCGCCAAAGATACGGCCATCGCATTGATGGTGAAGTCCCGCCGCGCGAGGTCGCTCGCCATAGTCCCGAGGGAAACCGAAGGGAGCGCGCCGGGGCGGGCGTACCGCTCGGATCGGGCGGTGGCTAGGTCGATGGTGCGCCCGCCGGCGGCGACCTTACATGTGCTGAATTGCGAACGCGACGTCGCCTTCAGGCCGATGGCGTGGAGGAGGTCCTCCGCCGTCATCTCCGATGCCAGGTCAATGTCTAGCACAGGCACGCCTAACAGGGCATCGCGGACCGAGCCGCCGACGAGCCAGAGCGTCGTACCCGCGCGTTGTGCATCCGCTCCCAGGCGGTGCAGCAGCGCGAGGTCGGTGGGGGTAAGCGCGACTTCCAACGGCACGGCGGATGACATGACGGGCTCAAGCGTACACCACGCGTCCCAGGGCTCTGCGTTCTCGTGCCGCCGCTGTTTGACAGGGTAGTTGCCCAGCGTACAATCGATCCGCCAAGGTCACGTGGCGCTGGAGGCCACGCGATTGGACATCACAAAAGGGGTTCTCAATGGCACAAGCCCGAGCAGACGTCTACTTCGACTTTGGCTGACCCTTCGTCTGGAATGCAGCCGTGTGGCTGGATCTAGTGCAAGAAGCAAAGGGCGGCGAAGCGCCCATCGAGGTCAACTGGAAGCCCTTCTCGCTTGACCAGATAAACCAGAAGGTTGGCGACGACTACCTCGTTTGGAACGAGGCGGAAGAGGATATCCCAGACCGACTGTGGGGGCTGCGTGCCAGTGTCGCTGCGGGCCGGCAGGGCGACGACGCCATGCGCAGGTTCTTCCCGTTGCTCCTGCGGGCGCGGCACGAGGACCGTAAGAACATCGGTGATATGGACGTGCTGAAGGAGACCGCGACGGCGGCCGGGCTTGATGTCGAGCGCTTCGAGCGAGACGTGAAGGACCGATCGACGCTGGACGAGGTAGCCAAGAGCCATGCCGAGGGGGTCGAGCAGCACGGCGTGTTCGGCACGCCCACGTTCGTCTTTGAGGACGGCACCAGCGCCTTCCTCAAACTGATTCGCCCGAACACACCGGAGGATGCTCTGGCAGCCTTCGACAACGTGCTGGGCGTCATGCAGTCCTGCACTTACGTCGGGGAGATCAAGCGTCCTCAGCCACCATGGCCCAAGGGCGTCCTTGGCCGATAACGGTAGCATGCCTAGCGAGCCTGACTGGGGCGCGTTGGAGCGGCAGATAAAGGTGCGATTCAAGGAGCGATCACTGCTGCACCAAGCGGCGGTGCATCGCTCCTTTCTGCACGAGCACCCTGAGCTCGATTGGGAGAGTTACGAGCGCCTCGAGTACCTGGGCGATGCGTTCCTCGACTGGGTGGTCGCCGACGAACTTTTCGTCCGGTGCCCCACCTACTCCGAGGGGGACCTGACTAGGGCTCGCGCGGCACTGGTGCGAGGCGAAACGCTGGCCGCCGTCGCTTCCTCTATTGGGCTGGGCGAGTACTTGTTCCTAGGGCAAGGGGAGGAAGCGAGTGGAGGCAGGGCGCGCCGCTCGAACCTCGCCGCCGCGCTCGAGGCGGTTCTGGCTGCCGTGCTTCTTGACCGCGGCCCGCGGACCGCGCGGCAGCTGGTCCTGCGTTGGCTCGGGCCTCGCATGGATGTGCTGGATGCAGGAGGCGCGCCGCGGGACGCGAAGAGCGCGCTTCAGGAGGCCGTCCAGAGCCGTGGGTTGCCGCTGCCGGCGTACCAGGTGCTGGAGGAGCGCGGCCCATCGCATGCGCGCCACTATCGCGTGAGCGTGAGCGTGGACGGCGCAAGTGTTGGCGAAGGCAGTGGTGGGCGTAAGTCCGAGGCGGAGCAGGCCGCCGCCGCCGCCGCGCTTCATCACCTGCGTGACGACCAGGCCTGACCGTTCCCCAACTGCCGGTCAAGTCGATTGTGGCCCGCCGGGCGGCCCGTTACCATTTCCCTTGGCCGCCATCTGCTCCCGAGGACTCAATGGCCTTTCGTTTCTTTCGCAAACGTGACAAGACGCACCAGGCGCTCGCCCGTACAAGGCGAGGGTGGGGTGGCAGTATCCGCTCGCTGTTCGAGGGAGCCACGCTGTCCGACGACGAGACATGGGAGCAGCTAGAGGATGCGCTCATATCAGCCGACGTTGGTGTGGATACCTCGCTGAAGCTCGTCACCGACGTTCGTCAGCGGGTGCGGGACGAGGGAGTCAGCGGCATCGACGGCCTCGAGGATCTGCTCAAGGAGGAGATGGCCGCTCTGCTCGACGCGAAAGACAAATCGGTATGGGACTGGTACGACGAGGAGAACCTGGCGGCGAAGCCCTTCGTACTCTTGGTAGTCGGCGTGAACGGCGCCGGCAAGACCACCAGCATCGCGAAGATCGCCAACCACTATGCGCAGATGGGCAAGCGAGTCGTGATCGGGGCAGGCGACACGTTTCGCGCGGCCGCGGTCGAGCAGATCAAGGTGTGGGGCGACCGCCTCGGGGTCGACGTCATTGCCCAGCAGCAGGGCTCTGACCCCGGCGCCGTTGCTTTCGACTGCTACCAAGCGGCCGTCGCGCGCGATGCCGACGTGCTGATCTTCGACACCGCCGGTCGGCTTCAGAATAAGGATCCGCTCATCGAGGAGCTCAAGAAAATCCATCGCGTCTTCGAGCGGCAAGAGGCATCAGCGCCCCAGCAGACGCTCCTAGTCATCGACGCCACGACCGGCCACAACGGCGTTGGGCAGGCTCGCGTCTTCCAAGAGGCCGTGGGCGTCAACGGCGTGTTCTTGGCGAAACTGGATGGGACGGCAAAGGGAGGCATTGTGGTCGCCATCGCCCAGGAGCTTGGGTTGCCGGTCATCTTCATCGGTACCGGCGAAGGCATGGACGACCTTTCATTATTTGACACTGACGACTTTGTTGACGCGCTGTTCGAGGGCAGCCCGACCGCCTGACGGCCCGTAGGTTCCTATGTTCGGCCAACTGGTCTACTGGTTCATCCTTCTCGAGCTTCTGAGCTTGGCGGCCTTTCCGTTCGTCTACCGGGCGCTGGCGCGGCTGCCGGACCGTGGGTATGCGCTGAGCAAGCCTGCCGGGCTGCTGCTGGTCTCCTTTGTCGCCTGGGTCATCGGGCTGTCGCACCTCATCCCGAACTCGCGATGGTCAGTGTCGCTGGCGGTGCTTGCCGTCGCGGCGCTCTCGTGGCTCGTCATAGGCCGCCGCGAGGAGCTGGTGCTCTTTTTCAGGGCCAACGCCCG